>JAEZBA010000262.1 GCA_023430245.1 Pseudomonadota bacterium | reverse complement strand
TCCGCGACCACCGTGATGGTGACCGCGATGGCCGTGATGGCCACGATTTCCGTGATGGGCCTTGCCGCCGTGGTGGCGGTTGCCGCCGTGATGGGCCTTGCCGCCGTGGCCTTTGCCGCCATGAGCTTTGCCACCATGGCCGTGACCGCCGCCACGAACCTGAATGACCAGAGAATCCGAAAATGCGCCCATCGTGTTCGGTCCGACCGGCGCGGCAGCCGCCGGCGAGAACAACAGCGCCGAAAGCAGAAGTGCGGGCGCGGCTTTCAGGACAAGTGACATGTAGCCTCCTTGGATCATGGTTCAACGCCCTCAGCGAGCGAGAACGATCCCGGCAGCTACAGGTGTGAGGATTAACAAAGCGTGCGCTTCTGGCCGCAACAGATCGCATCGGGCCAGTGCTCCCCATGCATGGGCGAGCGTCCCTCAACCGTTCCGGAGAAGGAACCTACGCCGCGACGATGTCGTCGTCGGGATTGGGATCGCGACGCCGCCGCGCACGCCAGCGGCCGGCCTGCAGCCGTTCCGGAATCGCCAGCAATGTATCCAGCATGCCCGACCAGCGCTCGGCGCGGGCAAGCTCGCGGTCAAGTGCGGCCATGGTGCGGGCGAGGCCAGGGTCTTCGTCATTGGCCCAGACCGAGAGTACACGCACATACATCAGCGTCAGCGCCTGCGCACGCAGCGCACCTTTCGCCCCCGCAGCGGAGATGCCGGCCGCGGTCATCATCCAGCTCATCGACCGCGCGGCGAGGCCGTTCATGACCAGCGCCAGCGGCGGATTGCACATGGTCGAGCGCATCAGCGAGCGGATCGCGGCCTTGTGGCCGGCATGCGCGTCCAGGCGCCGCATCAGCACATCGAACAGACGCTCGCGGGCGGGCTCCTCGTCCATGTCCGACGCATCGCCTGCGAGCACCTTGCGGTCGATATCCTTCATATGGGCGGACAGGATCGCGACGATGGACGGAAACTCATCCCGCAGGTCGGCCAGCGATATCCCCGCGGCCCTCGCGACGTCGTCCAGGCCGATGCGGTCGAGCGGCTCGCTTGCCAGCAGGGTCAGCAGGGCATCGATGATGGTCTGGCGTTTCATGCCGTCGGTCATGGGGAACTCCGGTTCGACTGCCGCGAATTCCATGTAGGTGCGCGAAGGCGGCACTTCCATGGCCCATTTCCGTGACTCATCTCCTTGACATTCCTTGGCGGTGAGCCGGCCCTAAGGCCGTCAGCCGGCAAGCTCTTTGGAGCGCCGGGTCGCCGCCGCGACCGCCTGCCGCATCAGCGGATCGAGGCCATCGGCCGCCATCAAGACATCGAGCGCCGCCGCGGTGGTGCCGGCCGGCGAGGTCACGTTCTGGCGCAGCGTCGCCGGATCGAGCGGCGACCGATGCATCAATTCTCCCGCTCCCGCCACGGTCTCGCGCGCAAGCTTCGCCGCAAGGTCTTCCGGCAGGCCCGCCGCAACGCCGGCACGGGCCAGGGTCTCGGCCAGCAGGAACACATAGGCCGGCCCCGAGCCGGACACGGCCGTAACCGCATCCATCAGGCGCTCGTCGCCGATCCATTCGACCGCGCCGGACGCCGCGAGCAAGGCATGCGCGCGCTGCTTCTGCTCAGGCGTCACCGCCTCGCTCTGTATCGCGACGGTAATGCCTCTGCCGACTGCAGCGGGGGTGTTCGGCATCGCGCGTACGATCGCAGCTTTCGGGAGACTGCCCTGCAGGAACCCGAGGGTCTTGCCGGCCATGATCGACAGCACCAGCGTGTCCGCCGCCGTCAGGGCCGCGACCTGCGGCAGCACGTCGGCGGCGACCTGCGGCTTCACCGCCAACACGATCGTCGCGATATTGGACACCGCGCCGGCCGGCGGGTTGAGGACGATGCCCTTCATCGACAGCGCCACCATCTCCTCCGATGGCTGCGGCTCGATCACCACCACATTGTGCGGATCGAGCCCGAGCGCGAGCCAGCCTTCCAGCATCGCGGCGCCCATCTTGCCCGCGCCGACGAGCGCGAGCAGGCCGATGTCATCGAGACGGTGTTTGTCGGAGTGTGTCATGGTTCTTGAAGTCCGCTCGTCCCAGCGAAGGCGGGGATCCTGCGCATCATATGCTGGATTCCCGCTGGAGTTTACACTCGGGCTGCGCGAAGCGCAGACCCGGATGCGGGAATGACCGGATCAGGAATGCCTGGACTGAATCAAGCCTCGCCCGAGGTCTCGAACATCGCCGCATCCATCGCCTCGCGGGCGGACTTGCCGGCCCAGAGCACGAACTGGAAGGCCGGGAAGTATCGCTCGCAGGTATCGATCGCCGTTCCCAGCACGGACTTGCATTGATCGTCGGTGGCTTCGACGCCGCCGGTCAGCACCAGCGCATGACGGAACATCACTAGCCCGTCCTCGGTCCACAGGTCGAAATGGCCAATCCACATCTGCTCGTTCATATGCGCGATCAGCTGCTGCACTTCGGCGCGGCGTCGCTCTGCGACCTTCATGTCGAAGGCACAGGCGAGATGCAGCGCCTCGAGTTCTTCCATCCAGGTGAACGACACCTGATAATCGACCCAACGGCCCTTGATCAGAATGTTGATCTCGTCGTCACCGGACCTCTCAAACGACCAGTCATTGACCGATGCGATGCGTTCGACGACGTCGAGCGGATTGCTGTGCGCCGTCTCGTTAAATTGGGTCAATGCCATCTTCATCCGCCGCCTGCGAGGCTCTGCGCTGCACCAACGCACGCGTACCGATCATGTCGCCGAGACGGACATTCCGCCGCAACGCAATCCGGCAAAGCCGGATTGACTCGCGATTACCGAATCACTTGGCACTCCGACTATAGCCGCACCGATTCCGCGCAACCAAGCCAAGAATGAATCGCAGTCACGTGGTCGTTGATTTTTTGAATCGGGGCAACGCGCGCAGGATCAATGTCCACAATCCACGCTGCGTCAGTTTGACTCAATGCACAGATGATCGCGCGAAACTGTCATCGGGGAGTCATTTCTGACTCGAGGCGAGCGGTCGATCAGTCGAACAGGCTCGACACCGATTCTTCGTGCGCGGTGCGGCCGATGGCTTCGCCAATCAGCTGGGCGATCGGCAGCACCCGGATGTTCGCCGCGTCCTTGACCGCCTTGGTCGGCTGGATCGAGTCGGTGATCACCAGTTCCTTCAGCCGCGACGACGTCACCCGGGCGACGGCGCCGCCCGACAGAACGCCATGGGTGATGTAGGCATAGACCTCGGTCGCACCCTGCGCGAGCAGCGCATCGGCGGCATTCACCAGCGTGCCGCCCGAGTCGACGATGTCGTCGACCAGGATGCACACATGACCGGCGACCTCGCCGATCACGTTCATGACTTCGGACTCGCCGGCGCGCTCGCGCCGCTTGTCGATGATGGCAAGCGGCGCGTTGATGCGCTTGGCAAGCCCGCGGGCGCGCACCACGCCGCCGACATCCGGCGACACCACCATCAGGCTGGCGAGGTCGAACCGTTCCTTGATGTCGCGGACCATCACCGGAGATGCGAACAGGTTATCGGTCGGAATATCGAAGAAGCCCTGGATCTGGCCGGCATGCAGGTCGAGCGTCATGACCCGGTCGGCGCCGGCATGGGTGAGCAGGTTGGCGACCAGCTTGGCGGAAATGGGCGTCCGGGGGCCAGGTTTGCGGTCCTGCCGGGCATATCCGAAATAAGGCACCACCGCCGTGATCCGGCGCGCCGATGAGCGGCGCAGCGCGTCGATGATGATCAGCAGCTCCATCAGGTGATCGTTGGCCGGGAAAGACGTGCTCTGGACCACGAACACGTCCGCTCCACGCACATTTTCCTGGATTTCTACGAAGATTTCCATGTCGGCGAAGCGACGCACCACCGCCTTGGTGATCGGCAATTTCAGGTAATTGCAGATTTCGGCCGCAAGCGCAGGATTGGAATTTCCGGCGACGAGCTTGATCGCTCCGTTTTTCGCCATCCTTCTCCTCGCTGGCTCTCTGACGCGTGACCTTTTGGCGCGCCGGACTGATACAGGCGACGACCCGGTTCCGCAATATGGCGGAATTTGTTCTCCCTAACGGATTTCCGGCAATCAGCGCGGCGACGCCACCGAAGCGATGCGCCCGGCGGCGGCCGGCTGACGGGACGGCGCGGGCTGATCGGTTGCAGGGGGCGGAGCCGATTCCGGCGTGGCAGCTGGCACCTGGGTGTCGGGACCGCGGAAATAGACCGCAAGCTGCTCCATGCCGCTGCGCGCAGCGCGGGCCAGAACCTCGTCGTTCACGGCCTGCCAGGCATCGCGGCCGGCGCTTCCGGCCTTTTCGTCACCGGCGATGCGCATAACGCGCTCGCCGTTGGAATCGTAGACCTCCCAGACCCACGCCATCGTCGCCTGCCGGCCCCGCGTCCAGACCGCGGCATATCCCTTGATCCGATACGGCGCGAAGGCTTCGCGCGTCACCACCGGAACCTTCCGGGCCTCAGCCTCTTCGTTGAGCTTGCGCACATAGCGATCGAAGACCGCCGGGGGCAGGCCATCGACACGATCGAACGCGATTGTGGAATGCTGGCCGGCCGGCAGCCCGCCCGTGGTGTTGCAGGCAGCAGCCG
>JAEZBA010000149.1 GCA_023430245.1 Pseudomonadota bacterium | reverse complement strand
TATCTCGACTTTTTCGGGAAACTGGCAAAGGCTGAAGGCTTGGCATCGGGACTCGACATGGGGTCGTTGCCGCCCCAATTCCAGCCTTGATCGCGGGCGTCGTTTCGACGACATTGCCCGGCCATCGAACCGGACCGACGCATGAACGCTCCCGCGACCGCCAAGACCACGCCCCCCGCAGGCGGTAAATCTATCGTCTGGATCAACGTGATCACGGTGATCAGCGCAGCCATCCTGATCGGGGCAGAGGTGTTCGGTGCGGCTTTCGCTGCCAGCTGGGCGATGACCCATCTGTTTGGGTTAGGCGACACCGTCGGGCGCGTCCTCGATGTTGGCTTCCTCGCGCTCGGCGCCTACATTATGTACAAGTTCGTGCGCTTCGCGCAGAAGGTCGAGCCGTTCTCCCGCTGAGCGGACGAAGGGCTGGCTCCGATGACCGGCCACGCCTCAAAAGGCCAGATCTTCCGCGACCTTCTCAAATCCGAAAAGCCGCTGGTGCTGCTCGGCGCCTATGACGCGCTCGGCGCGCGGCTGATTGCGCAGGCCGGTGGCAAGAGTCTTTTCATCGGCGGCTTCTCGGTGGTCGGCGCGCGTTACGGCGTCCCGGATGTGGGACTGCGCGCTTTCGCCGATATCGCCGCGGCCGTTCGCGACATCGTCAATGCCTGCGACCTGCCAGCCTTCGTCGATATCGACGACGGCTATGGCGACGTGAAGAACGTGATCCAGACCGTGCAAAGCTACGAACGCATGGGCGTCGCCGCGATGATGCTGGAGGACCAGACCTGGCCGAAGCGCTGCGGCCACCTCGCCGGCAAGACTGTCGTTCCGGTCGAGGTGATGGAAGCGAAGGTCCGCGCCGCGACAGGCGAGCGCCTTGACCCGACGACGTTCATCTTCGCGCGCACCGACGCCAGAGCGGTTCACGGCCTCGACGACGCCATGCGGCGAGCCGAGCGCTATCTCCGCGCTGGCGCCGAGGGCCTGTTCATCGAGGCCCCGGAATCGGTCGAGGAGCTTCAACGCATCGGCCGTGCCTTTGCAGGTGTGCCGTTGGTTGCCAACCCGCTTGAAGGCGGCAAGACGCCGCTGCTCTCGCCCGCCGCGTTCGCCGAACTGGGCTTCACCGTCATCCCCTACGGCATCACGCTCATTCTCCACGCCGCCGCCGCAATGCAGGCCGCGATCGCCGACGTGATGTCTGGCGCTTTTGCGCGGCGCGACGCGGCGATGAGCTTCCGCGACTATCTCGACGCCGTTGGCGAGCCGGACTGGGCCGCGACACAGGACAAATACGGCGCGTGACGCAACAGCGTCAGCGCTCCACCAGTCTTAGCCACGGCGCGGCGTGAAACACGCTCATCAAGAGATACATCACCGTCATCCCGGTCAGCGGTGAAGCGCCCGGCGCCGCCGCGCAGAGAATGTCCACGGCACCATTGCCCGCGTTCGCCGTCAGCAGCGCCATGGCCGCAAAAGTCGGCGCCGCTGCGAACTGCAATCCGCGCGCCGCGCCACCGATGAAACTGGCACGCCTGCCTTCCCCGCGCACATCGTTGGTCGCGCTGGCATGACACGTCCCGGTCATCGGCTGGCGTCTGCCTCCTTGCGCATGGCAGCCTCCCCTGCATCCGACACCTCGATCCATTTTTGATCCGGCGCAGCATCCGGGACGTAAGAATCGTGCCAGTTCCACCACTTGTAGGGCCGGGTCTGGGGATAGCCTTCCGGCGAGTCCTCCCATTCTTCCTGTCGGCCCAGCGCCGTCATGTCGAGATAGCTCCAGACCGATCCCAGAGCCTCGTCGCCGCGGCTGTTGATGAAATAGGTGCGGAACACGCGATCGCCGTCGCGGATGAAGGCGTTGTGGCCATGCCATTGATCGACACCGAAATCGGCGTCAAAGGAATCCGTGACGGTGTACCAGGGAATCGTCCATCCCATCCGCGCCTTCAGGCGTGCGATATCGGGCTGCGGCGCACGCGAGACATAGGCAAGCGTCGTATCGCGGGCGTTGAGATGCGAGAGATGGCCGACCTGGTCCGCGACCAGAGAGCAGCCGATGCAGCCATGATCCGGCCAGCCATGCACGCCCGGTTCGAAAAAGGCGCGGTAGACGATCAGCTGACGGCGGCCTTCGAACAGATCGAGCAGGCTGACCTTGCCGGCGGGTCCGTCGAACGCATAGGTTTTGTCCACGGCCATCCACGGCATCCGCCGCCGCTCCGCGGCAAGCGCGTCATGTGCGCGGGTCGCGGCCTTTTCCTTGACCAGCATCTGCGCGCGCGCGGCATCCCATTCCTGCCGCGATACGACTGGAGGCGTCTTCATTGTATGGTCTCCGTTCCGGTTCTCGTCTGACATGGCGACAGCCACATTGCAGTTCGTGACGAAGACTTAGGGCCCGCGATCGGACGACGAGAGTGACAAACGTGACGGGATTTCGATTGAGCCGGACGAAATGGACTCGCTGATCACCGCAGCGGCGCGCGCGCTCTCAGCCGGCGATCCGCTGGGCGCGCTGCAGCGCGTTGCGCTCCGCGACGATGCGCCGGCGCTGGCCTTGCGGGGCATCGCGATGGCGCAGCTCGGCGAGTTCGGCAAAGCCAGGACGCTGCTGCGCCGTGCGTCACGCGCTTTCAGTCCGCTGGAAGCGGTAGCGCGGGCGAGATGCGTGGTTGCGGAGGCCGAAGTGGCGCTGGCGTCGCGCGACCTCGGCTGGCCCGCGCGCGCGCTCGATGCGGCGCGGGCGACACTTCAAGCCCATGGCGACCGGACCAATGCGGCGCTGGCGCAGCATCTCGCCATTCGCCGCATGCTGCTGGTCGGCAGTCTCGACGAGGCCGAGCGGGCTCTCGCTAACATCGGTCTCGCGTCGTTGCCGCCGGCGTTGCGAACGGTCCACCAACTGGCCACCGCGGGTATTGCGATGCGCCGGCTTCAGACAAGGGCGGCGCGCGCGGCTCTCGAAGCGGCGCGACAGGCCGCGCGAGCGGCGGCCATCCCTGCCCTGACCGCCGAGGTGGAGAGTGCAACGCGCATGCTCGACACACCTGCAGCGCGGCTTGTCGAGGGCGGACGCGAACGGCCTCTGCTGCTTGCGGAGGTCGAGGACCTGCTGGCGTCGAAAGCGCTGGTGGTCGATGCCTGCCGCTTTGTCGTCCGTGACAGGAGCACGACGATCCCGCTGGCGCGACGTCCGGTCCTGTTTGCATTGGCCCGGGCCCTTGCAGAAGCCTGGCCGCAGGATGTGTCCCGCGACGCACTTGTGGCCCGGGCGTTCCGTGCCAAGCGTGCGGATGAGTCGCACCGCGCACGCCTGCGGGTCGAGATCGGCCGGTTGCGGCGCGCCCTGCGGCCACTGGCGACCATCAACGCCACAAAGCGAGGGTTCGCGCTGACGCCACTTCGCGCGCGCTCCGTTGCGCTGCTGGCGCGTCCGATCGAAGAACCGCATGCCGCCGTGCTCGCCTGCCTCGCCGACGGCGAAGCGTGGTCGAGTTCGGCGCTGGCGCTGGCGCTCGGAACGGGCCAGCGCAGCGTGCAACGCGCGCTGGATCAGCTGGCAGCGAGCGGCAAGGTGCAGTGGATCGGACGCGCACGGGCGCGGCGCTGGATGACGCCGCCGATCCCCGGCTTCACGACAATCTTGTTACTCTCCGGCCCCCTGCCGGGCGGCTAGTGTCCTCGCACACGTGCGTTGGACAACGCTTTGGAGCATGCGATGGCAATCACCGACCAGAAGGCGGAAATCCTCCGGGAATACGGCCCCTTTCCCGACGTCCAGCAGGTGGCCGGCGTGACGTTCGACGGCCGGAATGTCTGGTTCGCCGCCGGCGACCGTATCTGCGCGCTCGATCCGGACAGCGGCAGCATCGTGCGCACGCTGGACGTGGCGGGGCATGCCGGCACTGCATTCGACGGCCGGCATCTGTTCCAGATCGCGGAGAAGAGCATCCAGAAGATCGATCCGCAGACCGGCCAAGTACTTGCGACCATTCCCGCACCGGGCGACGGCGGCGATTCCGGCATGGCCTGGGCGGAGGGATCGCTCTGGGTCGGCCAGTATCGCGAACGGAAGATCCATCAGATCGATCCGGAGACCGGAGCGATCCTGCGCACCATCGAGTCGAACCGCTTCGTCACCGGCGTCACCTGGACCGACGGCGAACTCTGGCACGGCACCTGGGAGGGCGAGGAGTGCGAATTGCGGCGTATCGATCCGGCGAGCGGCGCAGTGCGGGAGCAGCTCGACATGCCCGCCGGCACGGTGGTTTCAGGGCTGGAAGCCGACGGCGGCGACCGCTTCTTCTGCGGCGGCGGCAACAGCGGCAAGTTGCGAGCGGTGCGCCGGCCGAAGTGAGCGCTTGCGCGCGCTGTCAGTCAGGTGTCGCACGCGATCGCAGCGCGCTTCCGCTCCGAAGCGCTACGGCAAATGCGGCATGCGAAGCGCACCTCGCCGCGTCAGCGCCACACCTGCGTCATGCTTCGCCTTCTTCGCGCTCGCTTGCAGGCAGCGATGTTAACATCTGCGTAAGGTCTGGAGTTTTTTGGCGCTGCGGCGCGCATAATGCTTGACACTCAGCGTGAATGGATTATGTCCGGCCTTGCCCAATTTCGCACGTGCCTGTGGTCGCGTGTCGGTCGGTAGGTAGCGGGACAAGAGGCCCGCCAGCCGCCTGGGGAGACAAAGCTCTCTAAGGAGAGTCTCTCCAAGAACTCTGACCGGCAGCCGGAGGCGAAACCGGCGAACTCAGTTCTCCGCTGAGGACGCGACTTAAAGCAACGACGGAGCGGGCTTTTTTGGCTATCGCCGGCTGTCCATAAGCCGGTCAGGTTACCGAGAAGGCTTGTCCATCATTGCCAGGTGTGCGGTGGGGTCTCCCCTCCAATCCACGGCAGCACTGTCTGGTGTCGAGCTTTGCGCTTGTCGTGTCCTCCATCGCACGACTGCGCGGGATCGTCTTCAGACACTCACTCGGATGCGCGTTTTCGCGCGTCCATCAGCTGTTTTGGGGACGACCAATGACCGACCGCATCCGCGAATTCCTTCGCACCCGTACCGAAGACGGCCCCGTGCTGGTGGTCGATCTCGACGTCGTGCGCGACAATTACAACACCTTCGCCAAGGCGCTCCCGGACAGCCGCGTGTTCTATGCCGTCAAGGCGAACCCGGCGCCGGAGGTGCTGTCGCTGCTCGCCTCGCTGGGCTCCTGCTTCGACACCGCCTCGGTCGCCGAGATCGAGATGGCGCTCGCGGCCGGTGCGTCGGCGGACCGCATCTCCTATGGCAACACCATCAAGAAGGAGCGCGACATCGCGCGCGCCTTCGCGCTGGGCGTCCGCCTGTTCGCGGTCGACTGCAAGGCCGAAGTCGAGAAGGTCGCCCGTGTGGCGCCCGGCTCGAAGGTGTTCTGCCGCATCCTGTGCGACGGCGCGGGCGCCGAATGGCCGCTCTCGCGCAAGTTCGGCTGCGAGCCGGCAATGGCCGCGGACGTGCTCGAACACGGACACCGGCTGGGCCTGGAAGCCTACGGAATCTCGTTCCATGTCGGTTCGCAGCAGCGCAACCAGCATGCCTGGGACCGTGCGCTGGCGCAGGCGGCTGCCGTGTTCAAGGAGTGCGGCGAGCGCGGGATCAACCTGTCGATGGTCAATCTCGGCGGCGGCTTCCCGACCAAGTACCTGAAGAACGTGCCGACGGTTCGCACCTACGGCTCGGCGATCTTCCGTGCGCTGCGCAAGCATTTCGGCAACCGCATCCCGGAAACCATCATCGAGCCGGGCCGCGGCATGGTCGGCAATGCCGGCGTGATCGAGACCGAAGTCGTCCTCGTCTCCAAGAAGAGCGAGGAGGAGGACGTGCGCTGGGTCTATCTCGACATCGGCAAGTTCGGCGGTCTGGCCGAGACGATGGACGAGGCGATCCGCTACCCGATCCGCACCCCGCGGGACGGTGGTGAGATGGCGCCCTGCATTCTCGCAGGTCCGACCTGCGACTCGGCCGACGTGCTGTACGAGAAGCAGCCCTATCCGCTGCCGGTCTCGCTCGAGATCGGTGACAAGCTGCTGATCGAAGGCACCGGCGCCTACACGTCGACCTACTCGGCCGTGGCCTTCAACGGCTTCCCGCCGCTGAAGACGATTCATATCTGATCGCTCCGCGATCGGGTCACATCTGATCGCTCCGCGATCGGGTTCCATCTGATAACGCCGGGAGCCGGCAATAAACCGGCTCCCCTTCCCTTCACTCCCAGGACTGAAGCCGTCCCGTGAAAGCGGGGCACGGAAGGAGATGGCCATGATTGCCATTCGCCAGATCAACGTTCGACAGGAACGCCACGCCGACCACGACGCACGCGAAGCATTGCTCGACCGTGCCT
>JAEZBA010000126.1 GCA_023430245.1 Pseudomonadota bacterium | reverse complement strand
CGGTCGCGGGCGGCATCGTGCTCGACAATATGGTGATGTTCACTTTCGGCAAGGAGCCGCGCAGCTTTCCCTCATTCCTTGCGCAGAAGCCGGTCGAGATTTTCGGTGCCGGCGTCTATCCGCTGCAGCTCATCATTCCCGTGGTCGGGATCGCCGCGGCACTGCTGTTCCATCTGGTTACCCACCGCACCCGTTACGGCAAGGCGCTTCTCGCCGTGGTACAGAACCCCGATGCCGCGCGCCTGATGGGGATCAATGTGCGGCTGATCGTGGCGGCGTCGTTTGCGATTTCCACCATGCTCGCGGGCGTCGCCGGTTTGCTGATCGCGCCTTTGTTCAGCGTGCATTCCGACATGGGCATGCTGTTCGGCATCAAGGCTTTTGCCGTGGCGATCCTGGGCGGCATCACATCGGCCTGGGGCGTGGTGCTCGCGGGGCTCGCCTATGGCCTGATCGAGGCGCTGGTCACCGCCTATCTCGGCTCGACCTATACGCAGATTGTGGTGTTCTCGGTCATCATCCTCGCGCTCACCATCATGCCGAACGGCCTGCTCGGCCGTGCCGCCGTGAACAAGGTCTGAGCCGATGATCGAGACACTGCGCGCCATCGGAACGCCGCTTGCAATCCTCGCGGTGACAGCCGCGGGCCTTGGATTTGGCCTGCTCACCGAAGGCTATTGGCACTTCATTCTGGCGCTGGTTGCGCTCACCACCATTACCGGCGTGGGACTGAATATCCTGCTCGGGCTGACCGGGCAGATCTCTCTCGGCCATGTCGGCTTCTACGCGATCGGGGCTTATACCGCGGCGATCCTGACCCTCAACGGCATGAGCTTCTGGCTTGCTTTCCCGATTGCGGGCGTGCTCGCCGGTGTGGTCGGAGCGCTGCTGGCCTTGCCGGCGCTGCGCGTCACCGGTCCCTATCTGGCGATGGTCACCATCGCATTCGCCTTCATCGTCGAACACGGTACGATCGAATGGCGCGATCTGACCGGCGGTCAGAACGGGCTGATGGGCATCACGCCGCCGTCGGTCGGGTCGATGACATTCACCGAGCGCGACATCGCGCTGATGGCGGTCTGTTGCGCCGGCCTTGCGCTTTATTTCTTCTATCGGCTTGCCAACAGCACATGGGGGAAAGGCATGGTTGCAGTGCGCGACGCCGAAGTCGCCGCGCGCTCGACCGGGCTCAACCCGGTGATCGTCAAGACCGCCGCTTTCGCATTGTCCGCCGTGCTGACCGGACTTGCGGGCGCGATGTTCGCGCCGCTGATGATGTTTGTCGCGCCATCGAACTTCCCGTTCTCGCAATCGATCCTGTTCCTGCTGGCGGTGATTGTCGGCGGCGCCGGCTGGACGCTCGGACCGGTGATCGGGGCGATCGTCAGCGTGGTCTTTCCGGAAATGCTGGGCTGGCTGGCCGAATACCGGCTCTTGTTTTTCGGCAGCCTGCTTCTGGTGGTGCTGTGGCTGGCGCCTGAAGGCGTGCTCGGCTCGCTGGCCAAGCTGTGGCGCCGGGTCGATCCGCGCACCGCTGCGGGTAGTGGCGTCGATGTCGCGACGTTTTTGAAGCCGACGTCGCCGCGTGATCTTGTCGTGCGCGATGTCGGCATTGCCTTTGGCGGCATCCGCGCCGCGACCGGCGTCAGCTTCGACGCGAAACCCGGCAAGGTCACCAGCGTGATCGGGCCGAACGGCGCCGGCAAGACCACGGTGCTCAACATCGTCGGCGGCTTCTATCGCCCCGATACCGGCACGGTGAAGCTCGGGGATCGCGATCTGTCCGGCGCTTCGGCCTGGAAGGTTGCGCGAGCCGGCATTGCGCGCACCTATCAGACCACCAAGCTGTTCACGACGCTCAGCGTCCTCGACAATGTGCTGATCGCGCTCCGCCGCGGCGAACTCGGCGCTCCGTTGTCGTCTGTGGAAAACACGGAGGATGTCGAAGCGGCCGAGGCGCTGCTGGCCTTTGTCGGCTATTCCGGTCCGCTCGCGACCGCCGCGGGTGACCTTCCGCATGTCGACCGCAGGCTGGTCGAGATCGCACGCGCGCTCGCCTCGCGCCCCGATGTGCTGCTCCTCGATGAACCCGCCGCCGGCCTGATGCGTTCCGACAAGGACGAGCTCAGCGCGCTGCTGCGCCAGATCGCCGATATCGGCATCGCCGTCATCCTGGTCGAGCACGACATGACGCTGGTCATGGGCATCTCCGACCATGTCGTGGTGCTCGACGCGGGAAGCGTGATTGCGCAGGGCACGGCGGTCGAAGTGCGCCACAATCCACGCGTGCTGAAGGCTTATCTCGGCGGCGGCGACATGCGCGACCGGCCCCGCAAGGAAGCGTTCGAGCCGCCGGCCGATGCGATCCTGTCGGTAGTGAAACTGACCGCCGGCTATGGCGCGGCGCCGGTGCTGCAGGCGATCTCGTTCGATGTACGGCCGGGTGAGATGGTGGCGATGCTTGGCGCCAACGGCGCCGGCAAATCGACGATCATGCGGGCTCTGTCCGGTCTGCTGCGGCCGGTCAGCGGCAATATCGTACTCGACAACCAGCCGGTCCAGTCGCTGGAGGCCTATCGCATCGCTCGCGAGGGATTGGCGCTGGTGCCCGAAGGCCGGCAGGTGTTCGGCGAACTCGACGTGCGCGACAACCTCCTGCTCGGAGCTTTCTCCCGCAAGGATGCCGATCTCGACCGCGAGATCGAGGCGCTGCTCAATCGTTTCCCGCGGCTGCGCGAACGGCTCACCAGCCGGGCAGGCCTTCTGTCCGGCGGCGAGCAGCAGATGCTGGCGATTGCGCGCGGCCTGATGGCCAATCCGCAATTGCTGATGCTGGACGAGCCCTCGCTCGGTCTGGCGCCGGCGATGATCAACGAGCTGTTCGACATTCTCGCCGAATTGCGCGACGAGGGCGTTACTATCCTGCTGGTCGATCAGATGGCGGCACTGGCGCTGACCGTCGCCGATCGCGGCTACGTGCTGGAGCAGGGACGCTTTGCCCGCGAAGGCGCGGCGGCCGAACTCGCCGCCGATCCGGCGCTGGAGGCGGCCTATCTCGGGGCCAAGGAAAAATCTGTCGCTTAGGAAGCGCGATCCTGAGCGGCCGCCGGTTTGCGAAGGATCATGCTCGAATGGGAAAACGGAGTGTCTTGTGGATTTCGATCTGATCCTGCGTGAAGCGCGCCTCGCCGGCCAAGTGGAGCGGAAGACCGACATCGGCATCAGCAGGGGCAAGATCGCCGCTGTCGCACCGGATCTGCCGAAGGGCGCGCCGGAGCGGCGACTGGATGGCAAACTGGTGGTGCCCGGGTTCATCGAGACGCATATCCATCTCGACAAATCCTGCCTGCTTGGCCGCTGCCAATGCGAGAAGGGCACGCTCGACGAGGCGATCCTCGCGGTCGCCGACGCCAAGCGTGGCTTCACCGAGGAGGATGTCTATCAGCGCGCCACCAGGACCCTCGAAAAGGCGATCAAGCAGGGCACGACGCGCATGCGCACACATGTCGAGGTCGATCCGCGTATCGGGCTGACCAGCCTCAAGGCGCTGCTGCGACTGAAAAAGGACTATGCCTTCGCGATCGATCTGCAGCTCTGCGTGTTTCCGCAGGAGGGCTTGCTCGACGATCCCGGCTGCGAGGACGTGATGGTGGCGGCGCTCGAGGCGGGTGCGGACGTGGTTGGCGGGGCGCCCTATATGGACAAGGATTCGCACGGGCAGATCGCGCGCATCTTTGCACTGGCCCAGCGCTTTAATGTCGACATCGATTTCCATCTCGATTTCGGACTGGATACGGGCCATCTCGACGTGCTGGAAGTCTGCCGTCTCGCCGACGAGACCGGGTGGGGCGGTCGCGTGGCGGTTGGACATGCGACGAAATTCTCCGCCATGAAGGCGGCCGATCTGGTGACGCTGGCGAAGCGGCTTGCCAGATCCGGTGTCGCCGTGACCGCGCTGCCCTCGACCGATCTGTTCCTGATCGGCCGCGACTATGACGGCAACGTGCCGCGCGGCGTGGCGCGTGTGCATCAACTGGTCGAGCATGGCGTGAACTGCTCGATCTCCACCAACAACGTGCTGAATCCCTTCACGCCGTTCGGCGATTGCTCGCTGGTGCGGATGGCCAATCTCTACGCCAACGTCGCGCAGATCGGCGGCCGCCCTTCGGATATGGAGCTGTGCCTGTCGATGGTCACCGAGCGGTCCGCCCGGTTGCTCAATCTGACCGATTACGGAATTGCGGAAGGTAAGCAGGCCGATGTTGTGGTCATGGATTGCACGGATGGGGCCTCCGCGATCGCCGAACTGGCGCAGCCGCTGATGGTGTTCAAGCGCGGCGAGATGACGGTGTCGCGGCCGGCCGCTACGCTGGTGCGGCCTGGCACCGGGCAGACGGATTCTGCGGCGGCTTGAGCGAGCGATACCGACCTGATCGTTGTCATGCCCCGCGAAGGCGGGGCATCCAGTAAAGCTGGGAGCGGTGGCTACTGGATCGCCAGCCTTCGCGGGCGATGACATCGCAGTAAGCGCTGCGTTTTGCAGCGATCTGCACTAATCTCTCGCCCGCATGCTTCAGCCGCCCCGCCTTTATCTCATCCTCGACACCGTCGCGCGCGCGGGCTCGATCCGCAAAGCCGCCGACCGGCTGCGCATCGCGTCGACCGCGCTCAACCGCAGCATTCTGAATGTCGAGAAGGAGCTCGGCACGCCGCTGTTCGAACGGCTGCCGCGCGGCGTGCGCCTCACGGCGGCGGGCGAGGTGCTGATCGCGACCATCCGCCGGAGCCTCTCAGACCTCGCCTCCGCCTCCTCGCAGATCGAACAATTGCGCGGCCTGGTGCGCGGCACCGTGCGGATTGCGTGCGCGGAATCCGCGGCCAACGACCTGATCCCCGAAACCATCGCGCGCTATCAGGAGCGCTATCCCGGCGTGCAGTTCCAGCTGCTGGTCGGCTCGACCGCGCCGCTGATGATGTCGCTGATGGCGGACGAGAATGACCTCCTGCTTGCGCACGATCCGCCAGGCTCCGACCAGTTGAATGTGATCGAGACCGTCAAGCAGCCGCTTTGCGCCATGATGCGGCCCGGCCATCCGCTGGCGAAGCGAACCTCGCTGCGCCTCGCCGAATGCCAGCCGTATCCGGTCGCGTTGGGCGTCGAGACCTTCGGCAGCCGCCGGCTGATCGATGCGCTGCTGACGAAGTCGCGGTTGACGCTTCGCGTCGCGATGGAGGCGAGTGCGGTTCAGCCGCAAAAGATGTTCGCGCGCGATACCGATGCGATCTGCTTCCAGTACCAGATCGGCACCGTGCGCGAGGG
>JAEZBA010000123.1 GCA_023430245.1 Pseudomonadota bacterium | reverse complement strand
CTTGAGACGGAAGCTATCGTTATCCTGCGCGAGACCGCGGCGGCGTTCGAACGCCCGGTGCTGATGTATTACATCTGCAAGGATTCGAGCGTCCTCCTGCATCTGTGCCGCAAGGCCTTCCACCCGGCGAAGATCCCGTTCACCGCACTGCATATCGATACCACCTGGAAATTCCGGGACATGATCACACACCGCAACCGGATGGCTGCGGAACTCGATCTGAACCTCATCGTCCACACGAACAAAAAGGCGATCGAGGACGGCATCCACCCGATCACCTCCGGCTCATCCGTCTACACCCGCGAGATGAAAACCAAGGCGCTGCGTGACGCGCTTGATGCCGGCAAGTTCGACGCCGCGATCGGTGGCGCCCGGCGAGACGAGGAGCCGAGCCGCTCGAAGGAGCGGATCTTCTCGGTGCGCGGTCCCAACCATTCCTGGGACCCCCGCCGCCAGCGCCCGGAGCTGTGGCATCTGTACAATCCCCAGATCGCACCGGATGAGACCATGCGGGTGTTCCCGCTCTCGAACTGGACCGAACTCGATGTGTGGGAATACATCCTCGCCGAGGATATCCCGGTGGTGCCGCTCTACTTTGCCAAGAAGCGCCCGGTGGTCGAGCGCGCCGGCAGCCTGATCATGCTCGACGACGATCGGCTTCCGCTTTTGCCCGGCGAACAGCGCCAGGAGGTCGTGATCCGCTTCCGCTCGCTCGGCTGCTATCCGCTGTCCGCGGCGGTGTTGTCGGAAGCCGCAAGCGTCTCCGACATCGTCGAGGAATTGCGCACGACGCGGCAGTCGGAGCGCGCCGGCCGCCTGATCGATGCCGACGAGGTGTCATCAATGGAACGTAAAAAGCGCGAGGGCTATTTCTGATGCGCGCACCCGTCAGCGAACGCGATCACCTGCGCTTCCTCGCCTGCGGCGCGGTAGACGACGGCAAGTCGACCTTGATCGGCCGCCTGATGGTGGAAACCGGCTCGGTGCCGGACGACCAGATGGCAAACCTCGTCCACCTGTCGAAGAAATTCGGCACCACCGGCGACGACCTCGATTATGCCTTGCTGCTGGACGGCCTGGAGGCCGAGCGTGAACAGGGCATCACGATCGACGTCGCCTATCGCTATTTTGGCACGCCGAAGCGCGCCTTCATCGTCGCCGACACGCCGGGCCACGAGCAATACACACGCAACATGGTGACCGGCGCCTCCAACGCCGAATTCGCGCTGCTGCTGGTCGACGCCAAGGCTGGGCTGACTCGGCAGACCCTGCGCCATAGCCGCATCCTCTCGTTGCTCGGCATCCGGCGGGTTCTTCTGGTGGTCAACAAGATGGATCTGGTCGATTGCCGGGAGGCGCCGTTCAACGCCATCCGCGACGAGTATCAGGAGTTCGCGGCGCAGCTTGCCTTCGAGCATGTCGAGGCGATCCCGATCGTCGCGCGCGACGGCGACAATATCGTGCGCCGCAGCGAGCGCATGGCCTGGTACAAGGGGCCGACCGTGCTGCAACATCTTGAGAGCGTCCCGATCTCGACGCACCAGCACGAGCAGCCGGCGCGCTTCCATGTGCAATCGGTGGTGCGGACGCAGTCCGGTGGCCGCGGCTATGCCGGCTTCATGTCATCGGGCGTGTTCAACCGCGGCGACAGCATCATCGTCGGACGCTCGCTGCGCCCGTCCACGATCAGGGAAATCTACATCTATCCGGACACCGTCGACAGTGTCGAAACCGGTCAGGCGGCAACCATCGAGCTTACCGATCAGGTCGACGTGTCGCGCGGCGATATCCTGACCCCGGTGGATTCCGCGCCGGAGGTTGCCGACCAGTTCTCCGCGCATCTGGTGTGGTTGAACGAGAATCCGATGCTGCCCGGCCGCACCTATTCGCTGAAGATCGGGACCCATACGGTGGCGGCGACCATAACCGCGCTGAAACACGGCACCGACATCGAAACCGGCGAAAACGCCGCGGTGACGACACTCGGTATCAACGACATCGGCTATTGCAACATCGCCACCACCGAGGCGATCGCGTTCGACCCCTACAACAAGAATCACGAGACCGGCGCGTTCATTCTGATCGACCGGCAGACCGGCGCCACTGCGGGCGCCGGCATGGCCGATTTCGCACTCTACCGCGCCAGCAATCTGGTCAAGCAGAGCTATGAAATCGACAAGACGTTCCGCGCCAAGATGAAGGGCCAGCGCCCGGCGACGGTCTGGTTCACCGGATTGCCCAGTGCGGGGAAATCCACAATTCTCAATCTGGTCGAACAGAAGCTCAGTTTGCGCGGCATCCATACGTACGCGCTCGACGGCGACAATATGCGGCTCGGTCTGAACCGCGATCTCGGCTTCACCGAAGCCGACCGGGTGGAAAATGTGCGCCGCGCCGGAGAGGTCGCCCGGCTTATGGTGGATGCGGGTCTGGTGGTGCTGTGTGCGTTCGTCTCGCCGTTCCGCAACGAACGGCAGTCCGTGCGCGAACGACATGAGCAGGGCGAATTCCTGGAGGTGTTCGTCGATACCCCGCTCGCCATCTGCGAGGAGCGCGATCCGAAAGGACTGTATGCCAAGGCGCGGGCCGGCAAGGCATTTCACGTCACCGGCATCGACTCGCCCTATGAGCCGCCGCTTGAACCCGAGATCTGGCTGCATACCGAACAAGGTTCGCCGGAGGCGATGGCCGAGCAGGTCATTGCCCAGATGGCGAGACGCGGTGTGATTGCGCGCTGAACGGAACCAACGGCCCGGCATCGCGTTGGACCGCCTTCGCTAGGAACGATCATGTCGTGAGCGTCGGTCTACTCGCCCTTCTCGATGATGTCGCAGCCATTGCCAAGGTGGCCGCGGCGCAACTCGATGACATCGCCACACAGGCGGCGAAGGCGGGAGCCAAGGCCGCCGGCGTGGTTATTGACGACGCCGCTGTGACCCCGCGCTACATGATGGGCTTTGCCGCGGTGCGCGAACTCCCGATCGTCCGCAAGATTGCGATCGGCTCGCTGAAGAACAAGCTTCTAATCCTGTTGCCGGCGGCACTCGCGCTCAGTTATTTCCTGCCCGGCGCGATTACACCGCTGTTGATGCTCGGCGGCGCTTATCTTTGTTACGAAGGCACCGAGAAGGTGTTCGAGGCGGCGTTTCCACACAAGGCGCACGCGCACGAGGAGGCGCTCGAACCCATTGCCATCGATCCTAAAACGCTTGAAGACCAGAAGGTCGCGAGCGCGATCAAGACCGACTTTATCCTGTCCGCCGAGATCATGGCGATCGCGTTGTCGGTTCTTCCGGAGAGCAGCTTCTGGATGCAGGCCGTGGTTCTCGCAGTCGTCGCAATTGGCATTACCGCTGCGGTCTATGGCGCGGTGGCGATCATCGTAAAGGCCGACGATGTCGGCCTTTCGCTGGCGGCCAACCGCAGCGATTCCGTTCTCGGCGGTGTCAGCCGCGTTGTCGGGCGCGGGCTCGTCTACGGCATGCCGTACTTTCTGAAGATTCTGAGCGTCGTCGGCACCGCTGCGATGATCTGGGTCGGAGGCGGCATTATCGTGCACGGGCTCGAGACCTATGGATACACATCCGTAGGTCACGCCATTCACCATGCGGCGGAGGTCGTCGCGCACGCCATGCCGGTCGCACAGGGCGCAATCGAATGGATCATCGGCGCGGCGGGCTCAGGGCTCGTCGGCCTGGCGATCGGCGCCGTGCTGATTCCTATTACCGGCTACGCCATCACACCAATATGGAAGACCGCGAAAGGCCTGGTTCGGCCCGCGCGAACCGCTTGAATTGCGTGCCATGCAAAACGCAATGTGCCCGCACAAGGCGGGCACATGCTGTTCGCAATAGCTGCTGGCCAGCTTATGAGCTGTATTTCACCACGCAGCCATAAGCGCGGGTATTGGTAGTCGACACCGGCTTGCCCGCCTTCAGTTCTGACAATGCGTTGTCGACGTAATTGGTCGCGCCCTTGATATCGCCTGTGCGGGCCGTCGGCTTGTCGTCGATGGCACCGGCATAGGCCAATGTACCGTCCGGCGTGACGATATACATGTGCGGCGTGACCAGCGCTCCGTAGGCTTTCGCGACCTCCTGCTTCGGATCGAGCAGCACTGCGGTCGGCGCCGCTTTGCGATCGGCGGTCAGGGAATTCGCGCGGGCGGCATCGGCAAACCCCTGTTCGCCCGGCGGCGAGGAAATCACCGATAGCCAGACGATGCCTTCGTCCCTCCATTTCTTCTGCAGTGCCTGCATGTTGCCTGAGCCGTAATGCTTGCGGA
>JAEZBA010000092.1 GCA_023430245.1 Pseudomonadota bacterium | reverse complement strand
CCTGCACACAGTGCCGTTGGGCTCGCTCATACCCGAGGAGGCGGACAATGTGGTCGCCGCCGGCCGTTGCATCGACGGCGACAGCGCCGCGCTGTCCAGCGTGCGTGTGATGGGACCGTGTATAGCGATGGGGGCGGCAGCGGCGCATGCCCTGGATCTAGCCGGGCAAGGTAGTGTGCGGCAGATCGATATTTATGCGCTCAGGGCGCGAATTGCCGCGAATCTTGATGAGGCCGGCGTGTAGTTAGATGTGAAGGGGACCGTTACCGGATCCCCTTCATGTCTCAAAAGCCGGATGGCGGTGTTATGCCGCCATCTGGTTGAGCGAGCTTTCGGCGAGCTTGCTGAGGCTCGCGTCCGTCTTTTTCTCTTCGTCCAGGTTCTGTTTGAGAAGCCGGGCGGCGTCGCGCATGCCGAGTTGATCCGCCCAAGCAATCAGCGTGCCGTATCGCGAAATCTCGTAATGCTCGACCGCCTGCGCACCGGCCAAAAGCCCGGCGTCATGCGCATCGGACGTCTTGAACTCCTTCATGATCTCCTGCCCCTCTTCGACGATTCCGAGGATCGCCTGGCAGGTCTTGCCGCGCGCGGGTTTCTCGATCAGCTCGAAGACCTGTTCGAGCCGCTCGATCTGGCCCTCGGTCTCGGTGTGATGCTTCTCGAAGGCGGCTTTCAGTTCGTCCGAATGCGCGGCCTTGGCCATTTTCGGAAGGGCAGTCAGGATCTTCTTCTCGGCAAAATAGATGTCTTTCAGAGTATCGTGGAAGAGGTCTTCCAGCGTCTTTTCCTTGGCAGCCATGTACGCCTCCAGCGGTCGGGAATGCCGTTGCAACCGTGCGCGGAGCATAAGGTTCCTGCCGGAGGGGTTGTGTCGGTGCAAATTGCTCCGCCGCCAGGTCATGAACCGAAAAACCGCCCGGTCCGACCAACTCCAGTCTGCGGGAACAGCCGCCGGACATCGGAGTTACACGGCCATGAACAACGTCATTTCCATCGCTGCGGTCCGTTCGCAAAAGTTGAAACAGGTGCTTTCGGTCCATAGCCGCACGGGCGAACCGGCAATCGTTGAAGCTCGCACCGACACGATCCTGGCCGAACGGATCATCTGCCGCGACCGGTTTGCGGAGATCCTCAACAGCGTCGGTGATTATCTCGTGCTGGACTACGCCGATATCCGTTCCGTCCGACCCGCCGCGGTGGCGCAGACGAGCATCGTTAATGCCAGTGGCGGATTCCAGTTCGCTCCCCAGCCTGTGCCCACGACGCGGACAGTTCCGGTCCTTCCCTTCGAGCCGAGGAGGCACCGTAGACCATAAGGCTGCGGGCGCTCGTCACGGGATCCGCAGCAGCGGTTCACCCATCCGGATTTTTGTGCCTTCCTGCACCCCGGGTTGCAGCTCGAACAAATCCGGCGCGAACACGATGATGGTGGAGCCATGCTCAAACCATCCCATCTCCTGGCCTTTGGCTAGCGATACGTCGCAGCCAAGGGTGCGTGCGCCCCGGTAATGCATGCCGAGCGTCAGGTCGAGGAAGTGCAGCCGGATGCTGGCCACGAGAATCGCTGCAACCGGGACCAGCGTCACCAGCGCTCCGCCGGGGAGCTTGGTGCGGATGACTGCGCGCTCATTCCGGCAGAACAGCTTTTCGATGCGCTTGAGCGCAATCGGATTGACGTTCCAGGTGTCGCCGGAAATGGCCGTCACCTGCTCCACCGTGCAGTCATAGGGTGCGTGGAAGCGATGATACATGCTGGCGGTTAGCCTTAGTGTGACGTAGCGGCCGTTTCGATATGCGGTTTCGAACTCCGGGTCCGACACGAGTTCGGCTAGCCGGTACGGTAGGCCCTTGACCTGAAACAGTTGACCGTCGGTTATGCGCCCGCAAGCCCCGACGATGGCGTCGCAGGGGCTCACCAGAGCGGTCGGGTCGTGGTCGACCGGGCGCGCGCCCTCCTTCAACTCGCGCGTGAAGCAATCATGCATGCTGGTGAACCTGGCCTTCTTCGCTTCGCTCAGATCGAGGTCCGAAAACAGGCGCCAGATCCCGATGGTGGCGTCACGTACGATCGGCTGTTCGACCTTGCTCAGCCAGCCGATGAATTGCGTCGTCCATCGCCGTGGAATGCGATTGGTGAGAAGAAAATTGAGATCCTCACTGAGGGGATCGAACAATCTGCGTAGTGTCATCATCCTGTATTCTTCTTTGCTTAACCGCATCGGTCATGGATTCGTCACACGCCGCCTTCGCCCTTTACGCCACCGGTGCGGCAGCACTGGTGGCGCTGCTTCCGAAAGTTAGAGCGCGCCTTATGCTGTCGGGCGCCAAACACAGGTCGCTCGAAGGGCATTCGCGCATGTCGCGCCGGCTCGCCTCGTTCATTCCTTTCTACGAGTACAACGAGGCGGACTTTTTTCGTGCCGACAAGGCACCGGATGATGTCGTCGCAAGACGCCGTGCAGGGTTCGGTCAGCTCGCCGACTATTACCGGACGCGTTTCCCGATAACCGCGCAACTCACGGCCGAGGCGGCAGAGGGCATTTCCGACCTCAAGTTCACCGCGCGATATCGCGTCCCGTTTCAATTCAGCAGGATCGTGCGGGATCATCTGAAGGGCAGTTCGTTCCTGCAATCGTCGCATGGCGTGACGGTGACCGATCTCGACGGCAATAGCTTCTACGATCTCACCGGATCTTACGGGGTCAATGTCTTCGGTTACGACTTCTACAAGGACTGCATGGCCAAGGGCGCCGAGAGAGTGCGTGACCTTGGCCCCGTGCTGGGCGGCTATCATCCGGTGATCGTCGACAATGTCCGGCGCCTGAAAGAAATTTCCGGTTTCGACGAAGTCTCGTTCCACATGTCCGGCACCGAGGCCGTGATGCAGGCGGTGCGGCTTGCCCGCTATCACACGAAACGCACGCATCTCGTGCGACTGTGCGGCGCCTATCACGGCTGGTGGGGCGATGTGCAACCCGGCATCGGCAATCCGGTCCCGGCCGACTACACCTACACCCTGAGCGATATGTCCGAAAAAACGCTGCAGGTGCTTCGCTCGCGCAAGAACATTGCCTGCGTTCTGGTAAACCCGCTCCAGTCGCTGCATCCGAACGCAAATGCCCCGGGCGATTCGTCTCTGGTGGACGGTTCGCGTCGTGCGGATTTCGATCGGGCGGCCTATTCGGAATGGCTGCGCAAGCTTCGGCAGGTTTGCAGCGAGCGCGGCATTGTGTTGATTTTCGACGAGGTGTTTGTCGGATTCCGGCTGGCACGCGGCGGCGCACAGGAATATTTTGGCGTGAAGGCCGATATGGTGACCTACGGCAAGACGCTCGGGGGCGGGTTGCCGGTCGGCGTCGTTTGCGGCCGCGGTGACCTGATGCAGCGCTTCCGCGAGGACCGGCCGGCCGACATCTGCTTCGCGCGCGGAACCTTCAACTCGCACCCCTATGTCATGGGGGCGATGAACGAATTTTTGACCCGGCTCGACGGACCTAAATTGGCGGGCGTCTATGATGGGCTGGATGAGACCTGGAACGTGCGAGCTGCGACGCTCAATGCACGGCTTCAAGAGGCAAACCTGCCGGTGCAGGTGGCAAATCTGTCCTCGATCTGGACGGTGCTGTACACCCGTCCGTCGCGCTACAATTGGATGCTGCAATATTATCTGCGCGCTCACGGTTTGGCCTTGAGCTGGGTTGGCAGCGGCCGGCTGATCTTCAGCCTGAATTATACTGAGGCGGATTTTGCAGCTGTGGCCGACCGGTTCGTTGCCGCAGCCACCGAGATGGAGCGGGATGGTTGGTGGTGGACCGATCCGTCCACCACCAACAAGTCTGTCAAGAGGGCGCTGTTGAGGGAGGTCATCGCTCACCGATTTGGCAATCGCTGATCGGCTTTGCGCCCGGCTATTCTGGCCCCGTTATTCTCACAGAGGCCGCAGCGCGACCTCCTCCTCTTCCTCGTCATCCGCCTCTCCCGGCCGATGCTTGCCGTGGTTCGGATCGATCAATTCGCCACGCAGCAGATAAAGCGGTGCCTTGTAGTAGAGCTTGATGTCATGGAACGGGTCAGTGAGGATCTTGGTCGCCCAGACGAGTCCCGTCTGCACGTCGCGAATGAAGAACAACTGGATAGTGCGGGCGATCAGGCCGCCGAGGCCCAGAGCAAGCCAGATTTTCGCAGTCTGCCGGATGAAGTCCGCTACGCCGGTCGCCGGCTCGAAAATGCCGAACAGGGTCGGGTCGGCCAGCAGCACGAGCGGTGACAGAGCCCAGATCGTCAGCAGTACGATCTTGCGCTGCAGATTGTACCCGACCTTGATGTCTTCCTTGTGCTCATGGGTGGCGTGATTGATGTGGTCGTATCCTTTGGGCTCGAAGAAGAAGTGCCCGGCCTGTCGCGTCGTCATCGCCACCAGCCAGCCGATCAGAGCCGCCACGGCGGGGTCGAAGAAGACCAGCACATAGGCGGTGAGGAAGCTCAGCGCGCTTACGAGATGAAGCGTCTGGTTGATTCGGCTGTGATGATAGTAGCGGTGATCGTCCCAGCGCTGTTCGCGCAGCGCTTCCAAGAAACCCATGACACATCCCCTGTTTGACGAGTGTGATCGACAATATCGGCCGGGCAAGCTGTGGCCGTGTCAGCTACGCGACGCTGGTGCTGCGGCCGTGGTTCGAAAGCTCTGCAGCGCGTTGAACGTTCGCGGAAATGTCAGCCGTGCTCGGCAAGGCTTTCTTGCGGAACCGGATCAGCGCGAAATGACCAAGCGGCGGCATTTTGCGCCGCTCGACAAGTTCGATGCTGGGCGTGCGCGCCGCCCAGGCGAGATATCGTTCCCAGCCGAATTCGGTGCGCCAGCCGAGTTTGCGCGCGGCAGGTGCAACGAAATGCTCGATCGAGCGTCGCAACCCGTTTTCTTCGCTGAGGCGACTGGCGAGAATGATCTCTCCGCCCGGCTTCAGAACCCGCGCGAACTCATCAAGCGTTGCTTCCGGGCGCGGAACCGTGGAGACGACATATTGCGCCATTACGACGTCAAAGGAATTGTCAGGAAAGTCGAGGTTGCTCGCGTCCATCACCGCGAGTTGCTCGACATGGCTCAGCCCCATCCCGCGAACGCGCATACGCGCCTTCTCCAGCATCAGCGCGGAGATATCGATGCCGACGATGCGGTTCTTCGGGGAGTAATCCCTGAGCGCAATGCCGGTCCCGATTCCGACTTCGAGAATGCGTCCTCCGATCCGTTCGGCCGCTTCGATTGCGGCCTGTCGGCCACGCTGGAAGATCGGGCCGAACACGATGTCATAGACGGGCGCCCATCGATCATAGGCGCCGATGACCGCTTCCTTGTTGATGGTCTGCTGAGCCTTCATGTGTCACGCCAATCTAAGCCAGGTTAAGGGTGAGAATGGACGCCGCTTACGCTCTAAGTCGCAGCCGCGTTGGTCGCGACGGCTTTCGGGTGAACGGCGCAAGAACCCAGGTAGCCGGCAAACATGATGCACCGGCCAATCATCGGCTCTCGGTTGTTGGTAGAATCAATCCTGTGAAACTATTACGAAATGAGATGTCAGCTTTATTACAGCGCGCGCGTGTGGCCGCGCGGCATCTGGGGCTCTTCGTTGTTCGCGTGGCGCGCTGCGCCTGCGGCCCGGCAAAACTGGTGACGACGCATTGCGAAGGAGAAAATCTCCCGTAGGGGCGACCGTATCCGGCGAAGTTCCAGGGTATCGCGCCGCGTAGCCCGCGGGCTCTCGCCGGTCAAATAAGCGCTATCGCCCTAATAGCGCTCCTTATTTTGCCCGCCTTCGGGTAGAATCATTCATCTACGAAAGCCGGGGGCGGCATTCGGGTACGCGGCGGTTCATGAACATCATACTCGTCAAGATCCTGGCGACGGCACTCGCATTCAGCCAGGCAACGACCCGGCCGGAGGCCATCAAGGCCGAGTTCGATCCCGCCGCCGACAAGGCCGAGGTGCAGCAATTGCTGCAGGCTGGCTGCCTCCACATGCGCAGATCATTTGACATCGAGCAGATCAATCTCGACGACCTGATCGCGACCGCGATGGACGACAAGGACGCGCTCGGCGACGAGATCAAGGTGTTGAAAGGACTGTCTTTTTCCGATCTCCACACGGTCTACAGGCAATTCTGCAAGGGCGAGCCGGTGGAAAATTCCCCGGTTGATCTGACCGAAGTCATCCTGTTCTACAACGATGCTCTGAAAGGTCTGCCGGATGTCGGCCAGTTGAAGGGCATGACGCTGCCGGGCATGAGCGTCATCCTCGACGGCAAGGGCGAGCGCTTCGCCGAAGTGTTTACGCCCGAGAACCGGCGGGTCTGGGTCCCGATCACGGAGATCCCGGACACCGTCCGCAATGCCTTCATTGCCGCCGAGGACAAGCGTTTCCGTCAGCATAGCGGCGTCGACGAGCGCGGACTGGTCCGGGCGTTTGTCGGCAATCTGGCGCAGCCGGGCCGCCCGCAGGGCGGATCGACCATCACCCAGCAGCTCGCCAAGACCATTCTGGTCGGGAACGACGTCACCTACGAGCGCAAGCTGCGCGAGATCATCGTCGCCTCGAAAATCGAGCGGATGCTCAGCAAGGACGAGATCTTGGAGCTTTACCTGAACTCGATCTATCTCGGGCGCGGCGCCTGGGGCGTGGAGATGGCGTCGCGCGGCTATTTTGGAAAGTCCGTCGGCGCGCTCACGCCGGTCGAGGCTGCGTTCATTGCCGGGCTGGCCAAGGGCCCCAACTATTTCAGCCCCGATCGCAATGCCGGCCGGACCCGCGACCGGCTTGCCTATGTGCTGGGCCGCATGCACGAGGACGGCATGATCGCCTCGGTCGACGCCAAGGTGCAGCTGCCGCAGATCGTGCCGTATGAGCGGCTGCGGCCGAATACCGGCTACCATTTCGTCGATCATGTCGCGCGGGAGGCGCGCTCGATCCCTTCCATCGGCGCGCTCAACGCGACCTCCTATGTAGTGCGTTCGACCATCAATCCGGAGCTGCAGCGCGCCACCGAATCGGTGCTGCAGGAAGCGCTCGCGCGCTACGAGCTGAACACGGGCCGCTACAAGTTCGAGGCTCCGGAGGCGACGATCACCGACGCGCTCGCGACCATGACTGACGAGCGCCGGGGCGACGACCCCGCCTGGCTCGCTGCCCTGAAATCGGTGCGGCTGCCGCTCTATGACGTGCATTGGGAACCCGCCGTCGTCTTGGAGAATGGCCGCAGCAAGCGCGGCGAGGTCACCAATGTCGGGCTGATGGATGGCCGCATCGTGCCGCTCAATCCCTGGAACGCGGCGACCCGGCGCAGCCTCAAGGTCAACGACGTCGTCTATGTC
>JAEZBA010000703.1 GCA_023430245.1 Pseudomonadota bacterium | reverse complement strand
CACATAGCCCGCGAAGAACAAATAGTCGTTCTGCAACAGCCGCGCGGCAAGGAAGCCGGCGAGCGCGATGACGAGAGAAACGAGGAAGAACTGCCAGGTGCGCATTATCGACCCAAAATGCCGGAAGGCCGCACGGCGAGCGTGATCAGCAGGAAGCCGAAGGCGACTGCGGGCGCCCATGAGGGCCCGTAGAAGGTCGAGGTGATGCTTTCCACGATCCCGAGCAGCAGTGCTGCGATCACGGTTCCAGGCAGGCTGCCCATGCCGCCGAGCACGCAGATGGCGAACACCCGACCAATATATTCGCGCCCGACCGAGGGTTCGACCGGCTGGATGATGATCAGCAGCGCGCCGGCAATGGCGGCGGTGGCGATCGAGATCGAGAAGGCGATGCGCTTGATGCGGATCGGGTCGGCGGCCATCAGCGACAGCGCCAGCTGGTCCTGTGCGACGGCCATGATGGCGCGGCCGGTGAAGGTCTTGGTCAGGAACAGCTGCAGCCCGAATACCAGCAGCATGGAAATCACGAACGGCACCACCATGCGCATCGGCAGATCGAGGAAGGAGAAGCGCAGCGTGGTGTCGATGTAGCCCGCCTGCACATAGCGGTAGTCGACGCCGAACACGAGGATCAGCACGACCTCGGTGACGAATAGCAGCCCGAAGAAGAAGGCGAGCCCGCGCAGCGCCTCCTGCCCGCGTTTCTCGAACGAAACATAATAGACCTGATAGATCAGCGAGCCCAGATAATAGAAGGCCGGCAGCACCAGGATACTGACCAGGATGGGGTCGAGCCCGAGTCTCTGGTTGGCGATATATGCGATGTATGACCCGAGAATGATAAAGGCCGGGTGCGCGATGTTGACGATGTCGAGAATGCCGAACGAGATCGAAATCCCGACCGTCACCGCGGCGTAGAAGCCGCCCAGCAGGATGCCGGCGATCAGCGCATTGATGAAAAGCTCAACGGGAAAATCCATGCCAGGCTCCTCTCAACACGAAGGCCCGGTACGCCGGATATGTGACGCCATCTCTCTCCCCGCCCGCGCTTGTTGGTTGTTTCGGGTGATCGCCGTCCCGGCGGGCCACCCTGCTGCGCTTTGACGGCGAGTATTGCCGCAAGCCGCAACGCTTGGCTAGTCCTTTGATAGGAGTGGGCAGTTCCTCATCCAAAATGCCGGACGGTGGACGCCGGGCGGTGTTCGCCCGGCGTCTCTGGCTGCGACCGTCTGCTCAGCGATAAGGCACAACCACGTCGCCCGATTTGAAGGCAGGCGGATAGAGGATGCTGTAGCGGTCGGCGTCGCGGAACTGGTCGACGCCGTTCCCCTCGATGCCGCGATACTGCACCATCAGCACGCGCGGCTCGGTCCATTCGCCGTTCGGGGCAAACCTTATCTTGCCGACGATGGTCGAGAATTCATTGTCGTGAATGGTCTTGGCTAGCACCCTTTGATCGAGGGATTTTGATTTTTCCACCGCCTGGCCGAGCACTTCCATCGCCGAATAGATAAATGGGGGCACGTAGAAGCCGAGCGGATCGACGCCCTGTCCCGTTGCCTCCTTCTGGTAGCGCGCGATGAATTCCCGGATGCCGGGAAAGTTCATGGTCTTGGACGGGACGTAGAGTTCGTAGCCCAGCGCGTTGTTGAGGAACGGGCCCAGCTGCGCCTTGATGGCGGTGAATTGCGGGCCGACCGCTCCGCCGCCGACGAGTTTTGCTTTCAGGCCGATCTCGTTGATGGCGCGATAAAGACCGACCGAGTCGATCGGATAGGACGCGATGAAGACGAGGTCGGGATTAGCGTTCTGGATCGCCCGTGCGATCGGCGCGAAATCGACGTTGGATGGCGGGTAGGAGCGATCGTAAACGATCTTGAGCCCCATCTTTTTGGCAATGTCGCGTGCTGCGTCCGAGGTGATCTTGCCAAACTCCGCATCCGCGCCGACGATCGCGATCGTTGTGGGCTTCGGGTTGAGCGTTTTCACCACTTCGAAGAACGCGTTCGGAATCGCGTGCCCGGACTCCACGCCCAGCGGCATGATCTGGAAATACCGGTCGTAATTGAACTGTTTGTTCACGCCGACGCCGAACAGGCTCATCATCGTCATGCCCTTCTGCATGACGACAGGCATGGCGGGCGCGATCAGGTTGGTGCCGTAGGGCGATACCACGATATCGACTTTGTCTAGGTCGATCAGTTTGGTGTAGAGGCTCGGTACGGTGGCCGGATTGCTCTGGTCGTCATAGTGAATGAGCTTCACCGGCCGACCCAGCAATCCGCCCTTCTTGTTGACGTCGTCGGCCCACATCTGCATCGCGAGCAGTGCGGCCTTGCCGTTGGCCGCGAGGCCGCCGGTCAGCGCCATGCTGAAGCCGACCTTGATGGGTTCGGCGGCCATTGCAGAACTGGCAGCGCAAAGCGCGCCGGCAGCTGCCAGTGTGATGCGCATCCCGCGTATAAGTTTACCGATCATGGACTTGGTCTCCCTGGGTTCGCCGTGTTGGTCCGGCTTGATCAACGGAACAGGCGGCCGGTAATGACCGCGTTGTAGGCACGCGGATTGAGGATGTGCGGGTAGTGGCCGCCGGTCTGTAGCGTGTGCAAATGCGCGCCGGCATAGTGATCGTGGACCGCCTGCCGCGACCGCAGCGGAATGATCGGGTCATCCTCGCAGTCGATTACGGTAATGCGCTCCGCCGGAATGGGCAGAGGAGGGCAGAGCGTTGCGGCGGCCACGCCCTCGAACCGCGCCTTCAGATTATCGGCGCTCTGACGCCCGGACAGCATGGCGAGCTGGATGCGCTTCAGTTCGCTGTCCGGCGCCTGTTCGACGCGCTGCCGCCAGGTTGCCTGCAGATCCGGGGCGCTCGTCGATGCGATGAAGCCCGGTTCGAATAGCGGGTTTGCGAACAACTCGTCCGGGGTGACGAAGATGTTTCCGAGAAAGAGATGGTCGAGCCGGCGGGGATGACGAAGCGCAAAAAACTGCGCCCAATACCCTCCGAACGACGAGCCGAGAACGCTGGCGCGCGGCAGTCCGAGATGATCCAGCAGGCCGGCAAGGCCATCGGCCAGCCGGGCCGGATCTGCCACGGCGGGATAGCTGACCGATATGATGCGGACCCTCTCGCCGAGCGCGGCAATCTGCTTGTAGAACATCTCGCAGGTGCCGACCGAGCCCGGCAGCATCACCAGAACCGGGCCTTCGGCGCGCGTATCTATATACGGCCAGACCTCGCCGGCGATCGTTGCGTCAACGATCGATCCACCGAGATCCCATGGTCTGTCCGATGCCGCAGAGGCGCCGGCTGCCATCGCGGGGGCCATCGCTATTTCTTCGGCCAGACGCCGGCTTCTGCCAGTTCGTGCATGGATTCGTCGGTGAATTCCGCACGTGGACCATCCCCACCGATCACGAACATCAGGATCGATTCCTCGTTGGGATCGCCCTTGGTGACGTTCTCGAAACGGCGCGCGCAGCCGGCCGGGAACGACACCACGTCGAAGGGCTCGGCGTCGACATAATCGACGTTCCCGTTTTCATCGATCCACGAGCAGCGCCAGGTGCCGGTCATGGGAATGAAGGTTTCGTTGGTGTCGTGATTGTGCATCATCGGACCCTTGCCGGGCTTGGCGCGGCAATAGCCGAGATTGAAGCCTTCCGAGATCTTGATTGCCGCCATGCGTGCGGCGTCTTCGCCGACAGGCGACGTGACGGCGCCGCCTTCGCCCTTCGGTGGCTGAAACCCGATCACGTTATAGAGCGTGCGTACCGCGCTGTCGTAATCGCTGTCCGGGAGGCCGCCATTGTAGCCCTTCAGGTCCTTGAAACGCGCGACGCGCTTGAGCATGTCCTCGCGGCGAAGGCCGAAGCGGGGCAGGGTTTCCATGGTGCGTCTCCCGTGATGCTTTTCATTGGTCTAATTGAGCATTTGGTCAATACTATTGATCATATGCTCAATATGTCAAGCGCGGGCTGTCCGGCCGTGCGGAAGCTTGTGAAAGACGCAAGTTCTGGTAGGCATTCCGGTACGGGTTTGCCTTGCACCCGGTGTCTGGACAATGAAACGATCATCCGCACCTGCGCGCTCAAAGCGCAGCGCAAAGACTGAGCGATCCGTCCCGCGAGCGAAACGCGGCATCAAGCGGGTGCGCCTCAGTCCGCAAGCCCGCAGCGATCTGATCCTGCGCGGAGCGATCCGCTTCTTTGCCGAGCGCGGATTTCAGGGGCAAACGCGGGACCTTGCCAAACAGCTCGGAATTTCGACCGGGCTCCTGTTCCGCTATTTTCCGACCAAGGACGCGCTGATCGACCGCATCTACGAAACGTTGTTCGAAGGACGCTGGAAACCGGAATGGGATGACATTCTCGGCAACCGATCACGCGACCTGCGCGAGCGCCTGATCGAATTCTATCTCGATTATTCGCAGATGCTGCACGATTACGAATGGGGCCGGATCTACCTCTATTCCGGTCTGGGTGGCGCCGGAATCGCACAACGCTTCGCGCGCATCGTGACCGATCGGGTCTATGCCCGGGTGGTTGACGAATTGCGCCATGAATTCGGGCGACAGGATCTTGCGGCGGAACCGCTGAGCGAGCCGGAGATCGAGCTGATGTGGTCGCTGCACGGCAGCATTTTCTACATCGGCCTGCGCAAGTGGGTCTACAATGTCGGCGGACCGAGTGACGTGCCCGGAACGGTCACCCAGATCGTCGAGCGCTTTTATGTGAATGCCGGCGTGCTCATGCGGTCTGTCGCCGAGACGAAAAAGCCGCCGGCAAAGGCGCGGCGGCTTTCTGCATCGTGAAACGATGAGCGGCGTTAAGCCGCCGCCTTGCGCACCTGGTCCGGCAGTTCCATCGGCTTGTTTGCGGAATTGACGAACTCGATGGTCATGAAAACCATCTCCTTGTCGCCGAGATTTTCAAGATCGTGGACCTTGAACTCGCCGGCGCCGTAGGTCTCGTGCCGGGTCTCGCCGGGCTGATAGGTATACTCGACCGTCGTGCCGTCATGCACATGCTGGCGCCCGCGGCCGCCGGACACCGAGGTCCAGAAATAATCGAGGACGTGGCGGTGGAAGCCGATCCGCTCGCCGGGTTGCAGGCGAATTTCCCACACCCGCACTCTTTCATTCTCTGAAAGAAGGCGGGAGCCCACGCAGGGGTTGGGGTTGGCGCGTTCGCGCTCGAATTCCTTCGCGATCGCCTCCGGCCACGCCGAGTGGTCGGTCTTGAGCGCCGTCTTATCCATCATGGTCAGGCCCATGGCGGTTCCTCCTGTGACGTCGTATGGCTTAATATAGCAGCTTCCGGGTTCCAGCGAAATGCCGCGCTCTGCAATGCACCCCCAATCTCAAAGCCGCGCAATCATCATCGGCGGTTCGATGAGCGGGCTGTTCGTCGGCCTGATGCTGTTGCGGGCGGGCTGGCAGGTCGAGATTTACGAAAAGGTAGAAGGCGAGTTGTCCGGCCGCGGCGCCGGCATTGTGGCGCAGCCGGAGATTCTTGCCGCGCTGCAGGAACTTGGCGTGGAAGTCGCGGACCTCGGCGTGCCGGTGCAGAAGCGCCGCCTGTTCGACGCCACCGGGCGGCTGACGCTGGAGATCGATTGTCCGCAGGTCATGACCGCCTGGGAGCGGGTGTACCGGATCCTGCGCGACGCTTTTCCGCCCGCGCATTACCACCGCGGACGCGCGCTGACGGCGGTCGAACAGAACGATCGTGGCGTCACCGCAATATTCGCCGATGACGAGCGGGTGACCGGCGATGTGCTGATCGGCGCCGATGGAATCCGCTCGACCGTTCGGGGCATCTGCGCGCCCGAGACCCAGCCGCTCTATGCCGGCTATTCGGCGTGGCGCGCGCTAATCGCCGAAGCCGCCATGCCGCCGCTGGTGCACCGCGATATCTTTCCGGTCATGGCCTTCTGTCTACCGCCGGGTGAGCAGATGCTCGGCTATCCGGTCGCGGGTCCCGATGACGATATCCGGCCGGGGCATCGCCGATACAACATGATCTGGTACCGGCCGGCCGACGAGCAGACCGAACTCGCCGCGCTGCTCACCGACGAGAGCGGAACCCGGCATTCCGTGTCGATCCCGCCACCGCTGATCAGCCGCGCGTCGATCGCGGCGATGCGGGACGCGGCGGCGCGGCTGCTTGCGCCGCAATTTGTCGAAGCGGTTGGCCTCGTCGACCAGCCGATCCTGCAGCCGATCTTCGATCTGGTCTCGGACCGGATCGCATTCGGCCGGATCGCGATCATCGGCGATGCTGCCTTTGTGGCGCGGCCCCATGTCGGCGCCGGCGTCGCCAAGGCCGCCGGCGATGCCGCGGCACTGGTGGCGGCGCTCGGAGGCACGGAGGACGTCGCGTCGGCGCTCCGGCAATACCAGGCGGAGCGTCTGCCGGAGGGGTTGCGCATGGTGCAGCGCGCGCGCCACCTGGGCGCCTATCTGCAGGCCGCGCGCAGCAGCGAGGAGGCGGCTTTGGCAGCACGCCATTCCGTCGCGGAGGCGGTGCTGGAAGAGACAGCGACGCTCGATTTTCTCTATGCGTGACCAGACCTATTTCTTCTTTTTCATCTTCGCCTTCTTCTTCCGCTTCACGCCGGCCATCTTCTCCAGCACGCCACAGACCGCACCGGTATCCTGTTCGGCATAGCCGACCGACAAGGCCGAGGCGTAGATCGGCAGCGTTGCGGAAAACAGCGGCGTCGGCACGCCGAGCTTGTTGGCGAATTCGCCGATCACCGTCATGTCCTTCTGCCACAGGTAATTCTTCATGGTCGGCACCGAGTAGTCGTCGTTGACCATCATCGGCCCGCGGATTTCGAACATGCGCGACTGGCCGGCGCCGCCATTGGCATATTTGAAGATCTGTTCCGGCTCGAGCCCGGCCTTCATGCCGAGCACCATGGCTTCGGCGGCGGCGACATTATGGATCGCGACCAAGAGGTTCGCGACGTATTTCATCTTGCTGCCATTGCCGAAGACGCCGAGATTGTCGGTCTTGCGCGAGAAGCCGGCAAAGACCGGCATCACCTTCGCGATCGCCTTCGGATCGCCGCTGGCATAGACCACCAGATCCTTGACGGCGGCCTGTGCGCCGGTGCCTGAGACCGGGCAGTCCAGCATGGTGTGGCCGGCCTTGCGCAGCACCTTTTCGGCCGCGAGCTTGTCGTCGAGGGTGAAGGTCGACGCCTCGATCACGATACGCGGCTTGACTTTTGCCGCCGCGATCTCTGCGACCACCGCGTGCAACGCCTTCGGACTCGGCAGGCTGGTGATGATAACCGGCACCTCGGCGACCAGTTCTTTCACACTGTCGGAAACGGAAACGCCGGCTTTCGTCATCTCCTTGCGCCGCTTCGGATCGGGATCGACGCCTGCGACAATCCATCCGTCGGCGATCAGGTTACGCGCGAACGCGCCTCCCATGATGCCGAGGCCGATAATACCCACAATGCCTTTCGCTCCTGCCGCCACCTGAACCTCCGTTGTTGCGCGCCTCCGCGTTCTTGGCCGCGCGCGTCCGTTACTATATGGCTTCAGGCGCGGGCGGTAGACCCGTGAGGATCAGGGGAGTTGCATGCGTCCGCGCGTTTATGTCACCCAGCCGATCGCCGAAAGCGCGCTGCTGCGTCTGCGGGAAATTGCCGAGGTCGAGGTCAACGAGGATTCCAGCCGCATCCCGGTCAAGGACAAGCTGATCGATGCGGCCAAGCGGTCCGATATCATCCTGTGCCTGCTGCATGACACCATCGACCGCGAGGTGCTGGCGGCCAATCCGAACCTCAAGGCGATCGCTTCGATGACGATCACGCCAGACCGGATCGACGTGACCGATGCGACCACCCGAAAGATCATCGTCACCAACATTCCGGCGGTGGTGACCGACGCCACCGCCGATATCGCTTTCGGCTTGCTGCTCGCGGTGGCGCGCCGGATCGTCGAGGGCGACAAGGTCACGCGCTCGGGTGCGTTTCCCGGGTCGCAATCGAACCATCTGGCGGGCGCGGCGGTGAGTGGCAAAACGCTGGGCATCGTCGGCATGGGCCGGATCGGGCAGGCGATGGCCCGGCGCGCGCGCGGCTTCGACATGACGATCCTTTATTCCGACCCGCGCGGACTGCCGGTGGAGGAGGAGCAGAAGCTCGGATTGCGGTCGGTGAGTTTCGAGGAATTGCTCGGTCAGTCGGACTTCATCTCGCTGCATCCGCAACTGAATGACGAAACCCGTCACCTGATGGGTCCGCGGCAATTCGCGCTGATGAAGCGCAGTGCGTTTCTGATCAACACGTCGCGCGGCCCGATCATCGACGAGAAGGCGCTGGCGCAGGCGTTGAGCGAGGGCCGGATCGCGGGGGCCGGCATCGATGTCTACGAGCACGAGCCGAAGATCGAACGCGCGCTCCTGACGATGAACAACGTGGTGCTGACTCCGCATCTCGGTAGCGCTGTGATGGAGCTGCGCGAGCGCATGGCGCATGTGGTGGTGGACAATATCGCGGCCATCGCGGAAGGCCGGCTGCCGCCGAACTGCATCAATCCGGCGGTGTTCGCGCCGGGGGCGTGAGGTTTGTCATGCCCCGCGCAGGCGGGGCATCCAGTAAGCACCGAGCGTGCTGGATTGCCCGCCTTCGCGGGCAATGACAAAGGCTACTCCGCGGTCCAGCCGCCATCCACCAGCAGCGATGCACCGGTCATCAGGGCTGACGCATCGGAAGCCAGAAACACGATCGCTCCCATCAGGTCCTCGACCTGGCCGAGCCGTCCGAGCTTGATCTTGTCGAGCACCGAGCGCTTGAAGCTTTCGTCGGCGAAGAACGGCCGTGTCATCGGTGTCTCGATGAAGGTCGGCGCCAGCGCATTGACGCGGATGCCATGCGGGCCGAGTTCCACCGCCATGGCCTTGGTCAGGCCCTCGAGCGCGGCTTTGCTGGCGCAATAGACGGTGCGGCGCGGGCCGCCGACATGTCCCATCTGCGAGGAGATGTGAATGATCGAGCCGGGCTTCTTGGTTTCGACGAGCCTTCTCACCACCGCCTGCGCCACGAAATAGGCCGAGCGCACATTCAGGGTCATGATCGCGTCGAAATCCTCTTCGGTCACGTCGATCATGAAGGCCGGACGGTTGGAGCCGGCGTTATTGACGAGGATGTCGAACGGCTTGGCTTTCGCGACGAAGGCGCGCACAGCATCGATGTCGGTGACGTCGAGCGGCGCCGCGCTGGCCTTGCCGCCACGCTTGCCGATCTCCGCCGCCGCCGCTTCGATCTCATCCTTCGAGCGTGCGACCAGCGTGACCTCCGCTCCGGCGTCCGCGAGCGCAGCCGCGGCCGCAAGCCCGATGCCGCGACCGGCGCCGGTGACCAATGCGCGTTTGCCGTCGAGCCGAAAAGAGGGGGTTACCGGAAGCGGTTCACTCATAAGATCGG
>JAEZBA010000674.1 GCA_023430245.1 Pseudomonadota bacterium | reverse complement strand
TCGCTGCGCTCGGCACGTTGGTATGGCGGCATCCTCTGGCAGACATGGCCGGCAAGGCCGCGGCCCCCATCGGCGCCGCATTCACCCTCATCTGCCTCATCACCGGGTCGCTCTGGGGCCGGCCGATGTGGGGCACCTATTGGGTGTGGGACGCACGGCTGACGTCCGTACTCGTGCTGTTCCTGATGTATCTCGGCGTGATCGTCCTGTGGCGCACCGTCGAGGATCCGACCCGCGCCGGCCGCGCCGCCGCGATCCTGACGCTGGTCGGCGCCATCAACATTCCGATCATCAAATTCTCGGTCGATTGGTGGAACACGCTGCACCAGCCGGCATCGGTGGTGAAGATGAGCGGCCCCGCGATCCATCCCACCATCCTGATGCCGCTGCTGGTGATGGCGCTGGCATTCACGCTGCTGTTTTTCACGCTGCATTTCGCGGCGATGCGCAACGAAATCCTCAAGCGCCGCGTCCGCTCGATGCAGTTGATGCAGGCGGAAGCCGCACCCGGACGATGAGCTGAGCAACGATCATGGATCTTGGACCGCACGCCACTTTCATCATCGCATCCTACGCCGCGGCAATATTCATCCTGGCGATCCTGATCGGCTGGATCGTGGCGGAGAGCCGCGCACTGAAACGCACATTGGCGGATCTCGAATCCCGCGGCATCAGGCGCCGCTCCGACGACTCCAAGTCCGGCTCGAAGCCCGACGCCCGCAAGCCCGTGGCGCCTTCTCTCGCATGAGCATGGCATCCGAACCCGCCGGCGGCGGGATGCGCCGCAAGCTTCTTGTCGCGCTGCCGCTGATCCTGTTTCTCGCGCTCGCCGCGTTGTTCCTGTACCGGCTCGGGGCGGGCGATCCCTCGCGCATTCCCTCCGCGCTGATCGGCCGCGAGGCGCCTGTAGGCGAACTTCCGCCTGTGCTCGGACTGGTGTCGGACGGCAAGCCGGTGCCGGGACTGAACGGCGCCGACTTCAAGGGCAACGTCACGCTGGTGAATGTGTGGGCGTCGTGGTGCGTGCCGTGCCACGACGAGGTGCCGCAACTCGAGGAACTGGCGAAGGACAAACGCATTCGCCTGGTCGGCATCAACTACAAGGATCAGCCGGACAATGCGCGCCGCTTCATCGGCCGCTACGGCAACCCGTTCGTTGCCGTCGGCGCCGATCCAAACGGGCGCGCCGCGATCGAATGGGGCGTTTATGGCGTGCCGGAAACCTTCGTGGTCGGCCGCGACGGCCGCATCTCGTACAAGCTGGTCGGACCGATCACCGAGCAGAATCTGAAAGCGGTCCTGATGCCCGCGATCGAAAAGGCGCTGGCGGCAAAATAGCCGCGTCAGCCGCGCCGCGCCTTGAGCGCCGCTGCGGCCTGCGCGACCAGCGATTCACGCTTTTCCCGCCTGGGCCGGCCCATTTCCCGCGCCGCGGCCACAATATGCGGCGGCGAGGTGAACGGCGTCCCACCAGCGAATGGCGGCGCCGGATCGTATTCGATCATGAGCTGGATCTGCTGCGCGACGTCCTGCCCCTTCACATCGGCGACGACCTTGAAGGCCGCGTCGATCCCGGAGGTCACACCGCCAGACGTATAATATTTGCCGTCGACGGTCATGCGCTCGTCGGAGGGTATCGCACCAAATTGCGCGAGCAGATCGCGCGCCTGCCAATGGCCCCCGGCACGGCGGCCCGTCAGCATACCGGCGGCCGCCAGCAAAAAAGAGCCAGTGCAGATGCCGAACACGTATTTGGCACGCTCCGCTTCGCGACGGACATAGGCGAGCCAGGCCTCGTCCAGCATCGCGGTATCGATCCCAGTGCCGCCCGGGATAACAAGAATATCGCTTGGCTTCGCGGTCTCGCGCGTCTGCGTCGGCAGCATGGTCAGCCCGCGATCGGTGCGGACCGGATCCATCGACGCCGCCACAAGATCGAGCGTCCAGCCGGGCACGAGCGCCAGCACCTGATGCGGACCAGTGATGTCGAGTTGCACCATATCCAGCACGATGACGATGTTGACCTGCATGATGCGGCTCCTTTGGCGGGCGATCAGCCCTGCGTCTCGTCCGGCTTGGCGTATTTCTGCAAAATGGGAAACTGTGCCAGTGCGAACACTAGCGTCAGCGGGATAAAGCCGAAGGTCTTGAAGGCGACCCAGAAGTCCGTGGTCTGTGTCCGCCACACGGCCTCGTTGACGACCGCCATCGCCACGAAGAACGCGATCCAGCGGATAGTGAGAATGCGCCAGCCTTCTTCGGTGAGGTGGAATGCGGAATCGAATGCGATCTCCAGAAACGGTTGCTTCAGGATCAGGCCGGCGGCCAGCACACCGGCGAACAGCAGATAGATGATCGTGGTTTTGAGTTTGACGAAGGTTGGGTCGTGCAGCCAGATTGTGAGCCCGCCGAACACCAGCACCACGGCGCCAGTCACCAGCGTCATCACCGGGAAGCGCCGGATCAGCGCATAGGAGACCGCGACCGAAACCACGAAAGCGGCCATGAACGCCGCCGTCGCCCAGAAAATCCCGGCGCGCCCGTTTACGACAAAGAACAGGATCAGCGGCCCGAAATCGAGCGCGAGTTTTACGAACGGATTGAGCTGGGCTTTCTGTTCCATGAGGTTCAGTCCTCGATCCCCGCCATCGCCCGCGCAAAGTCACGCGCCGTGAACGGCTGCAGATCGTCAACCCCTTCGCCGACGCCGATGAAATGCACCGGCAGTTTGAACTTTTCGGCAATCGCCACAAGTATGCCACCGCGCGCGGTGCCGTCGAGCTTGGTCATCACCAGGCCGGTGACATTTGCGCTTTTGCCGAACGCCTCGACCTGCGAAATCGCATTCTGTCCGACGGTCGCGTCCAGCACCAGCAGCACGGCATGCGGCGCGGTGGCGTCGACCTTCTTCATCACGCGGATGACCTTCTCCAGCTCCTCCATCAGCTCGGTGCGATTTTGCAGCCGCCCGGCGGTATCGATCAGCAGCACGTCGACGCCTTCGGCCCTGGCGGCGGTGACGGCATCGAAAGCGATACCGGCCGCGTCCGATCCCTGTTCGCGCGCAATGACCTTGGC
>JAEZBA010000329.1 GCA_023430245.1 Pseudomonadota bacterium | reverse complement strand
ACCCGCGGCATGAAGTTCTTGCCGTTGGTGGTCGCAGGCGCGACGATCGCGTCGTAATCCTTGGCCAGCGACACGATGAGCGCTGCGACCGGTTCCGCGAGTTGATGCTCATAGGCGTCGCCGTCCGCCAGCAGCACCTTTTTCGCACCGTCAAGCTTCGCCGCCGCATCCGCAACGGCTTGCGCGCCCTTGCCAGCGACGAGGACATGCACGTCGCTGCCGAGCGCCTTGGCGGCGGTCATGGCCTTGGCGGTCGCGTCCTTGAGATGGGCGTTGTCATGTTCGGCGATCAGAAGGGTGGTCATTGCAATACGCCCGCCTCGTTCTTCAGCTTCTCGACCAGTTCGGCAACCGAGCCGACCTTCGCGCCAGCCTTGCGACCGCCCGGCTCCACTGTCTTCAGCACTTCCAGCCGCGGTTTCACGTCGACGCCGTAATCGGCCGGCGCCTTCTCGTCGATCGGCTTCTTCTTCGCCTTCATGATATTGGGAAGGCTCGCATAGCGCGGCTCGTTCAGGCGCAGATCGGTGGTCACGATCGCCGGGCCCTTCAGCTTCACGGTCTGCAGCCCGCCATCGACCTCGCGCGTCACCGACACGTCGCCGCCATCGATCACGATCTTGGAGGCGAAGGTGCCCTGCGGCCAGCCCAGCAATGCTGCGAGCATCTGGCCGGTCTGGTTTGAATCGTCGTCGATCGCCTGCTTGCCCATGATCACCAAGCCGGGCTGCTCCGCCTCGACAATCCCTTTGAGGATTTTGGCGATCGCGAGCGGTTCGGGCATCGCGTCGACCTTAACCAGGAAGCCTCGGTCGGCCCCCATGGCAAGCGCGGTCCGGATCGTCTCGGAGGCCTGCGCCGGGCCGATCGAGATGGCGACGATTTCGGTGGCCTTGCCGGCTTCCTTCAGACGGATCGCCTCTTCCACCGCGATCTCGTCGAACGGGTTCATCGACATCTTGACGTTGGCGAGTTCGACCCCGGAGCCGTCCGCCTTCACCCGTACTTTGACGTTGTAGTCGATAACCCGTTTGACGGGCACGAGAATTTTCATGATCGAGGCCTTCGCAGATGCGAGATCAGGCGGCTACCTAAGAGTGGGAGGGCATGGGTGTCAACGGCGTGTCTGGCAGACGAACCGTGCGCCCTCGGCACAGCGTTAGTAAGGTTTTGGGGGCCCGGCAAGGGTCGGCGCGTCTCCGGAAGCTCCGTCAGCGGTTCTGCCCGGGCTGCCAAAGCACGTCCCTTTCGCCCCGGGCATTGGCATGGCGGCCTGCCACGAACAGAAAGTCTGACAGCCGGTTCACATACTGGATCGCCTCCGGCGTCACGTCCTCACCCGGCTGGTCGCGCAGCGCGACCATCAGCCGCTCGGCACGGCGGCACATCGTGCGGGCCAGATGCAGGTAGGCCGCGGCCGGCGTCCCGCCTGGCAGGATGAAGGAGCGCAGCGCCGGCAGGTCGGCGTTCAGTGCGTCGATCTGCTCCTCGATCCAGCGCACCTGCTTTTCGGTGACGTTGAGCTTCAGGCCACCGGGTCCCTTGCCCTTGCTGCCGTCAAGAATGCAGAGATCGGCCTCGACGTCGAAAATGTCGTTCTGGATGTGCCCGAGCATCCCATCGAGTTGCGCGTCGTCTTTGGTGTGGAGCCGCACGATCCCGATCGCGGCATTGGCCTCGTCGAGCGTGCCATAGGCATCGACCCGCAGATCGTATTTCTTGCGCCGCTCGCCGGAGCCGAGCGAGGTGGTCCCGTCATCGCCGGTCCGGGTATAAATACGGTTGAGGATCACCATGCGGTCAGCGTCCCATCATCCAGATCGCCAGCATGATGATGACAAGAGCGATGGCCTGCAACAGCACGCGCAGCCGCATCAGTTTCTGCGACAGGTGAGGCGAGCCGCCGCGCAGCATGTTCACAAGGCCGAACACCAGCACGATCGCGACGGCACCGATGGCGAACGGGATAAGCGTATAGAACGGGTTTGACATTCCGGCTTTCTATCACCGGACCGGCGGCGCAGCCACCGGCCCGGCGCATGGGCGACCGGCTCAGGCCGCGAGATGCTTCTCGATCTCGTAGACCGGCATCTTCACATAATCCTTCTGGATTTCCTCACGAACCGCCTGTTTCAGCGCATGCGTGTAGTGCTGGCGCAGAACCCCGATCGCACGCGGCGGCGCCACAATGATGATCGATTTCATGTGCCCCGCCTGCGCGGCGGCATCGAGCTTCGCCATGATCGAACGCAGGAATTCCTCTTCCTGCAGGGTGTGGAAATCGGTCTGCTGGACGGCGGAACGGCCGGGCCCGACCGACGAATGCGAGCGGCCGGGCTTATCGGTGCCGAGTTCGCTCGTCGGCGGGACTTCTTGCTCCATCACCTCACGGGTTTGCAGGTTCGGAAATTTCGAGTCCCCAGCATTCTGCAAAAACAGCGCCTTGGCGCCGTCGCAAACAATGACCCACTCATCTTGTTCGATCTTGATCGATTTCGAAGACATCAAATGCTCTCCTTGCGGGCTGCAAAGGCACCATAGCGCAGATAAGCCCGCCTTGCGGCAGGTCAACGCCTCGGAGAGGTTTCGGTTGCGGCGCCGTCGTCGCACGCGAGCGTAGTGCCGCGTCCGCGAGCGGGACCAATCGGCTCAGTTGCTCCCATCCAGCAAGCGCTTGGCGATCACCTGCGCCTGGATTTCGGCCGCACCCTCGAAAATATTGAGAATGCGCGCATCGCAGAGAATGCGTGACGCTGGAAACTCCAGTGCAAAGCCGTTGCCGCCATGGATCTGTACGGCATTGTCGGCGGCGGCCCAGGCCACCCGGGCGGCAAGGAGCTTCGCCATACCGGCCTCGAGATCGCAGCGGCGCCCGGAATCCTTCTGCCGCGCGGCGAAATAAGTGAGCTGGCGCGCGATCAGGATTTCCACCGACATCATCGCCAGCTTGTCGGCAACACGGGGAAACTCGATGATCGGCCGGGCGAATTGCGAGCGCTGCTGCGCATAGGCGAGGCCCTGATCCATCGCCGCCTGGGCAACGCCGATGGCCCGCGCCGCGGTCTGGATTCGGGCGGCCTCGAAGGTCTGCATCAACTGCTTGAAGCCGGCACCCTCGATGCCGCCGAGCAGGTTGTCGGTGCTCACCTCGAAGCCATCAAACGCGATTTCGTATTCCTTCATGCCGCGATAGCCGAGCACCTCGATCTCGGTGCCGGACATGCCGGGCGCAGGAAACGCATTCTTGTCGTCGCCCCGCGGCTTTTCCGCGAGCAACATCGACAGCCCGCGATAGCCGCTCTGATTGGGATCGGTGCGGACTAGGAGCGGCATCAGGTCGGCGCGAACCGGATGGGTGATCCAGGTCTTGTTGCCGTAGATCTTGTAGACATTGCCGTCGCGCACGGCGCGGGTCTTGAGCGAGGCGAGATCCGATCCGGTATTCGGCTCGGTGAAAACCGCCGTCGGCAGGATTTCACCGGAGCCGATCAGCGGCAGCCACTTTCGCTTCTGCTCCTCGGTGCCGCTGCCGAGAATGAGTTCGGCCGCGATTTCCGAGCGCGTGCCGAGCGAGCCTACGCCGATATAGCCGCGCGACAATTCCTCCGACACCACGCACATGGATTCCTTGCCGAGTCCCATGCCGCCATACTCGTCGGGCAAGGTCAGTCCGAACACGCCGAGTTCCGACATCTGGCCGATCACATCGAGCGGAATATACTGGTTCTTTAGGTGCCAGCTCTGGGCATGCGGCACCACCTCGCTCGCCGAGAATTTTCTCATCTCTTCGCGGATCGCTTCCAGCGTCTCGTCGAGACCGGCATTGCCGTAGGTCGGCTCGGTGTGATGATTGATGATCTCGACCAGGCGAGCCCGTCGTGCGGACGTGTTGCCAGTGTCGATCAGATGATCGACCGCGGGCGTCATGCGCGCCGCAACATCCGCTCGCGACAAGCCGAGATCCGACAGCCGCACCGTCTCGCCCTGGCTCATCGGAATGCCGCCGAGAATCTGCGCCAGATACTCGCCAAAGCCGATGCGGACCTGCAGATCCTCGATCTCGCCGTATTTGCCTTCCGCCTGCATTCGTTCGGCATAGGCAACGAGTTGCCGCAGCGCCTCGACATAGGTCGCAAGCCATGCGAGCCCGTGGGTCGCACGCTGCTCGCGGTCGAAGACGCGATTCATGGTGTCGCCGCCTTCGGTTGCGACGCGCTTGCGCACCGCAATCCGTGCGTCCTGAAACAGGGCTTCCGCAAACCCCACGGCCTCGCGAGCGAGGGGCATGAAAGCATCCGACACGTCGGACCGTTGCGGCGCGGCTGGCATGGTAAAGCCCCGTTAACAGAGTGGTCTCGGCAACAGAGTAATGGTGCAGCGCACAAAAGCAACTGCGCGCTGGATGCGCAGATTTCCTGGATAATTAACCATTTCCGGCTCTGATGGTGCCCAAATCGCAGGCAAAGCCATGACGCAAGCCGCTCCGCCCCCCAGCGCCGGTCAACCTATCCCCCGTATCGGCCTGAGCCTGTCGCGGCTAATTCGCGCATTGTCGGTCCGCGCGCGAATTCTCCTGATCGCTCTCATCCCAGTCCTGGGGCTCGCTGCCACCGGCGTCTCTTTCATGACCGGCGAGCGCGAGGTTGCCGATGCCTTCGAGCGCTACCGGCGCGCCGACGCGACCGCCGACGCGAGCCATAGCTTGAAGGAAGCAATCAGCAAGATGCGGATTGCCGCCCGCGATTTTACCACCGATCCGGGCGATGATGTCCTCCAGGAATTCGAATCTGCGAACAAGCAGGCGCTTGATAAGCTGGCCTTCATCGAACAGTCGCTCGACGAGAAGGAGCGCATGCGGATCGCGTGGATCCCGGACCGCCTCAAGGAGATCGGAAACCGGTTCTCCGAAGTCGGTCTCGATCAGCGAAAACTCGGATTCACGGAGAATGACGGCTTGCGCCGTCAACTGCACGATACCGGCGTCGCGGTCGAGCGCGTCATCAACCAGGGCATTGCGTGGCTGGGCGAAAACGAGGCCAGAAAGCTTCTGGTGTCGCTTCTGATGATGCGGCGCTACGAGGCCGAGCAGCGTATCAAATCGACCAGCACGTCCTATACCTTGTTCTTTGCCGAGTATGAGAATTTCGCCAACACGATCAAAAGCGTCGCCGCAACACCCGAGCAGCGCGCCGACATGGAAAGCCGCGTCAGGGCTCTCGCCGAGACCTTCGCGGCCTGGTCCGCAACCGCCGACAGGTTGCGCCCCAATCTCAAGATCATCGATCTCGAGACCCAGCAGCTCGCGCCCGCCGCCGATGAGATCATTCAGAACGCAAGCGAGGGCGCGAACCGCGCCGCAGCGGAATTGTCCAAGGCGCAGAGCCGCACCTGGTCGATCATCCTGTCGTTCGGTATCGTCTCGGCGAGTCTCGGCCTGGCGCTTAGCCTGCTGATTGGCTGGAGCATTACCCAGCCCATGCAGAGCCTGGCCGACGCCATGACCAAATTGGCCAAGGGTGACACCGCCGCGGTGATTCCCGGCACCAGCGCACGCGACGAAATCGGCAACATGGCCCGGACCGTGATCGTGTTCCGAAACACCATGCTGGAGCGCGAACGCCTCGCTGAATCGGAAAGCGAAACTGCGAAGACGCGCGAGATGCGCAACCAGACCATTGCGGCGACCATCGCGCGTTTCGAGCGGTCTGTGGACGACATGCTCGGCCGCGTGCGTGGAGCGGCGCAGCGTCTCGAAACCGCTTCCAGCCGGCTCAATGCCTCCGCCGCCGACATGTCGGCTGAGGCGCGAACGGCGGAAAGCCGCGTGCTGGCGGCGTCCGGCAATGTCACCGCCGCAGCGGGATCGGTCGAGGAACTGGCGGCCTCGATCGGCGAGATTGCCGGCCAGGCACATCAGTCGACACAGGTCGCCGGACGCGCTGTCGCGGAGGCGCGCCGGACCAGCGCAACCATGGCGGAACTCGCCAATGCCGCGACGCGGATCGGCGAAGTGGTCAACCTTATTTCTTCAATCGCCGGGCAAACGAACCTGCTGGCGCTGAATGCCACCATCGAAGCCGCTCGCGCGGGCGAGGCCGGCCGCGGCTTTGCCGTGGTGGCATCGGAGGTCAAATCGCTGGCCGGTCAGACCGCGCGCGCAACCGAAGAGATCGCGGGGCAGATCGGCGCGATCCAGTCGGCGACAGCGGATGCCACGGAGGCGATCGCGCAGGTCAACCGCATCATCGAGGACATGTCGTCGCTTGCCGCCAATGTGGCGAATACGGTCGAGCAGCAGAATGCGGCGGTTACGATCATTTCAGAAGGCGTCAGCAAGGCCTCGGGAGCGGCCCGAAATGGCGCCGATGCCATGAGCCGCGTCTCGATGGCGACCGTGGACGCCCGAGCGACGGCGGCCGATGTGAGGGCACTGGCCGATGCGCTCGCAATCGAGGCGGAGGGGCTCGATTCCCGCATCCGTCAGTTCCTGGTCGAGGTACAGGCGGCCTGACCTCACGCTTCGGGGAGCGCCTCACGCGGCCCTTGAGCCGACCGCGAGCTTTGCCTATGTCGCTTGAGCAACCGCACCGGGGCCCCTCTTGAAATTGCTCAAACGAACATATCGCGTCGTCATGGACGCCTTCTGGCAGTTCAATGCCGACGATGGCTGGGCGATCGCGAGCCATATCGCGCTGTCGACCCTGATGGCGATGTTCCCGTTTTTCCTGGTGCTGACCGCGCTTGCGGGGGTGTTCGGGTCGCAATATCTCGCTGACGAAGCCGCAAATCTCGTCCTTGAGGCATGGCCGGAAGAGGTGGCCGGTCCGATCTCGCGCGAAATTCACAACGTGCTGGTC
>JAEZBA010000316.1 GCA_023430245.1 Pseudomonadota bacterium | reverse complement strand
CGGCTCGCGTCAGGCCGGACAGAAGCCCTGACGCCTGCATCAGCACGTTTTCGTAGGACTGTCCGCGTCCGGCGACCTGGGCTTCGATCGCGCGCTTGTCGCCTTCGTTGAGGTCGCCGATCTGCATCAGAGCATCGACGAAGAAGCGCAATCCGAGCTCCGTCGGCAACCGGCCGGCCGAGGTATGCGGCGCATAGATCAGGCCGAGCTGTTCGAGATCGCTCATCACGTTGCGCACGGACGCCGGCGACAGCGAGACCTGCAGCAGCCGCGAAATATTGCGCGACCCAACCGGCTCGCCGGTGGCGAGATAGCTCTCGACGATCTGACGGAAAATGTCGCGCGACCGTTCGCTCAAATCCGCAAGCGATATCTGGGTCGCGCCGACCGGGATGTCGTGTGACGCCACAGCGAGGCTCCTTCGGACAAGACTTGTCGCTTTCCGCAAACAATTTCAAGCGGCAAGGCGCCTCACACCCTCCGGCCCAGCAGCAGGATGACCCCGATCGGCAGGACGAAGCTGATGGTCAGGACGGCGATCAGAAGCCCGCCCAGTTCGGTATAGTCGCCGCGCTGCACCGCGAATATCTGGTTCAGGTACTTGGTCTGCAAAGCACCCGCCGCCAGCGCCAGGTTCATCAGCGACGCCATCAGCGCGAACCAGGTCGCGCGGTGGCCGGCGGGCGCGTAGAACGCGATCAGCGTCAGCAGCGGGATCATCGACAATTGCGCGAATGGCGATGACGCCACCGTGTCGATCAGCGCGATCGTCCGCGCGCCGAAGCCGAATGTCTGCTCGGTCCATTCGTGCACGCCGTAGTAAAGGCCAAGGTTCGGCAGCGACAATATGGAGCCGATAATGGCGAGCCAGAACAATGTTTTCGTCACCGAATATTCGGTGAGTTGGCGTGAGAAAATCCACATCCCGAGGATCGCCAGCACGGCGCCGGTCTGGCGCAGCGCGCCGTAGAAGTTCTCGTCAAATTTCAGGACATCGAGCGTCCACCAGAAATAGCCGTCGCCGACGCCGGGCGTCGCCCGGAAGGCGAAGATGATGATGCTGGTATAGAGGATCGCCATCCGCGACTTGTGGTCGAGTTCGCGGGTGACGAACACCAACATGGTGCAGATCACCGCCATCGACAGCACGAAGATGAACTCCTGCGCATACGGAATGCCGCCGAGCGCAAGCGCCAGCACCATGGCACCGAATACGATGCCGCCGCCGAGGATCCTCCAGTCGATCGGGCGGATTTCCGTGGGCTCACGCTTCACCAGAAAGGTGCCAGTCACGGAGATCGCCGGAATGACGAGGCCCATCAGGAACACCGTCTCGCGATCGAACATCCCGGCCAACACGCCGGACAATCCCGCCACCGCGACAATGCCACCCGACAGCGCGAGCCGGCCCAGCACCTGCACCATGCCAAGTTCGGACCGGACCTCGTTGTCGGGCCTGGGCTCGCCGGCCGCATCGACCCGGCTCACCACCTCAGTCGACATCGCGTCCGCGACCACGTCCTGAATGACCGTGCCGAGAACGATCAGCAGCGCACCGAGCACATAGAGATGGTCGGGCCGCAGGAAGACGAGCCAGCCGCCGGCGGCGCCCGCAAGCGTCACCAGCCCCGTGGCGGTGAACAGCGCGCCGATCAGGATATAGACGCGCCGTCGCGACCCGAAGATCGGCACGCAATCGACCAGCTCCCCGAACACCATCTTGATGGTCCAGGGCAGCGTCAGCCATACCCCAATGCTGGCGAGTTCGGAGGGCGACAGCTGGAGCTTTTCCTTGATCCAGAAGTCGCGCGTGACGTCGATCAGGCCGAGCGCCCCATAGGCGAAATAGACCATGATCAGCGGGACGTAGGCCGGTTGAAACGCCCGAAGCGGCCGCATCAGATTGTCGAGCAAGACGTTTTCCTTCCCGGCCGACCCATTTTGCCGAATCCAGCTTGTCGGCTGCGACGGTGCCTCCTAAAAGCGCTTGAGCCAATCTGCAAATCAAGAAGGACTGAACGATGCGGCCAAGCCGCCGGGCACCGGATGAAATGCGCGCCGTCTCGCTCGAGCGCGGCGTGGTCAAATATGCCGAAGGGTCCTGCTTCGTGAAATTCGGCGACACCCATGTGCTGGTGACGGCGACACTGGAGGACAGGCTGCCGCCCTGGCTCAAGGGGCAGGGCCGCGGCTGGGTCACCGCCGAATACGGCATGCTGCCGCGCGCAACCTCGGAGCGCACGAGGCGCGAGGCCACTGCCGGCAAGCAGGGCGGCCGGACGGTCGAAATCCAGCGGCTGATCGGACGATCGCTGCGCACCGTGGTCGATCTGGTCGCGCTTGGAGAGCGTCAGATCACGATCGACTGCGATGTCATCCAGGCCGATGGCGGCACTCGCACCGCCTCGATCACCGGCGGCTGGGTCGCGCTGTATGATTGCCTGCACTGGATGAAGACCCGCAACATGATCAAGACCGAGGTGCTGCGCGACCATGTCGCCGCCATCTCCTGCGGCATTCACAAGGGCACGCCCGTGCTCGATATCGATTATGCCGAGGATTCTGACGCCGACACCGACGCCAATTTCGTGATGACCGGAGCGGGCGGCATCATCGAAATTCAGGGCACGGCCGAGAAGACTCCGTTCAGCGAGGAGCAATTCCTCGAATTGCTGAAGCTGGCGCGCAAGGGCGTGGGCAAGCTGGTCGATCTGCAGAAGATGGCGGTGACGTGAGCACGCATCGCCGCATCACCGGCAAACTGGTCATTGCCACCCACAATGCCGGCAAGCTGCGCGAGATGCGCGAACTGCTCTCGCTCTACGGCATCGAGGCGGTTTCGGCCGGCGAACTGAACCTGCCCGAGCCGGAAGAAACCGGAACGACATTCGCCGAGAACGCCGCGATCAAGGCGCATGCGGCGGCGCAGGCGTCCGGCTT
>JAEZBA010000419.1 GCA_023430245.1 Pseudomonadota bacterium | reverse complement strand
ACGCGCTTCTTCTTCGGCGCATTGAGCGCGTTGGCCGGCCGCTGGCTTGCGGCCGGCCTTTTGCTTGCGGCACGATCCGCCTTCTCGAGATTCAGATAGACGCGCTTCAGCAGGTCCTTGAGCGTTGAGACCTCGCGCGCCGTCATGCCCTTCATCGCGAGGTCCTCGTAACGCACGGCGTGCGGCGCAACCTTTTCGGTCAGGGCCAGGCCTCGCGGTGTCAGCGTCAGGCTGAGCGCGCGCCCGTCGAGACCCGATCGCCGGCGGACGATCAAATTCCTGCGCTGCATTGCGACCAGGAGGCGGGACAGCGTCGAAATGTCGATACTGGTCCGTTCCGACAAATCGCCCAGCCGAAGATCGCCGTTATGCCAGAGCTCGATCAGCACGCGCCACATCGGCAGCGTGACGTCGAACGCCTCGATGTCGCGCGAAAACATTAGACCCACACGCAGTCCGGCGCGGTTCAGGAGGTAGGGCAGGAAATCCTGCAGATCGAGCTTGCGTGACATCTTGGCGCGCCGGGCATTTCCGGCGCCCTCGATAGGCGCGAAACCCTTTTAATTCAAGCTCTTTTCTGAAGTTGCAACGCATCGACACCGATACCCTAATACTTGCAAATGCAAGTTTTTACTTGCCGCCGGCACCAGGCCGCATTAATCTCAAACGAAAGAAATTCAGGGAGGATACACGTGGCCCTCGCCGCAAAAGTCCAGCCGACGATTACCCCCAGCGCCCCCGAATTGATGAAGCGCGCCGAAAAAATCGGCGCGATTGCGCGCGAGCGTGCGATCGAGTTCGAAAAGGCGCGCCAGGTGTCCGCCGATCTCGTCGACATGATGCGCGAGCAGGAGCTGTTTCGCATCATGCAGCCGAAGCGCTTCGGCGGCTTCGAATATGGTTACGACGTGTTCGTCGAGGCTGTGTCGAAGGTCGCAAGCGGCGACGGATCGACCGGCTGGGTCTACAGCCTCGGCGCCGTCCATCCCTGGATGATCGGCTGCTATCCGGACGAGGCTCAGCACGATTTCTGGCGCGACAGCCTCGATACGGTTGCCGCCGTTTCCTATGCACCGACCGGCAAGGCCATTCCCGAGAGCGGGGGGTATCGTCTGAGCGGGCGCTGGAGCTTCGCCAGCGGCGTCGACAATGCAACATGGGGCATTGTCGGCGGCATCGTGCCGCTTGCGGACGGGCCGAAGCCGGGCTTCTTCCTGGTGCCCAAGGCCGACTACACCATCCATGACGACTGGAATCCGATGGGCCTCGCCGGCACCGGCAGCAAGACCATCGTGATTTCCGAGGCCTTCATTCCGGCACATCGCGTCGTGACATTCGCCGACATGCTGACCGGCACCGGGCCCGGCATCGCGGTCAATACCAATCCGATCTATCGGCAGCCGATGCTTGCGGTGGTGCCGCAATGCCTGGTCTCGCCGGCGCTCGGCATGGCGCGCGGCGCGCTGCAGGCCTTCATCGAGCAAGTCGGCAATCGTACCACCCGTGGCGCGGTTGCCGGCGGCAACAACCGCATGTCGGAATTCGCCACCGTCCAGCTTCGGGTTGCCGAAGCGACCGCGTCGATCGACGCCGCGCAATTGATGATCCACCGCGATCTGCGCGAGACCAGCGACACCGTGCATGCCGGCAAGGCCGTCGATCTCGACATGCGCCTGCGCAACCGGCTGACCCATACCTATGCGACCAAGCTTTGCGTGCAGGCTGTCGATGCCGTGTTTCTGGCGATGGGCGGCTCGGCACTCGGTGTCCACCATCCGGTACAGCGTTTCTGGCGTGACATTCACGCCGCGAGTTCGCATATAAGCCTCAACTGGGATGCGGTCGGCGCGATGTATGGTCAGCACGCATTCGGGCTGCCACCGCAGGGACAATATTGATCGTCGTTCGATCCTGTTCGAGCTATCCAAAACCAAGGGCGGGAAAGCCCAATACCAAGGAGGGACAATGAAACTATTCCGCAGTGTCGCGATCGGCGCGGCCGCGCTTTTGTCGGTGACGGCGGCGCAGGCGCAGACCCACACCATGAAGATTTCATCGCCGACGGTGAACGATCTCAGCCAGGAATGGGCGAAGGAATTCAAGGCCGGCATCGAGGCGCGCTCGGGCGGCAAGATCAAGGTCGAGTTCTATCCCGCGAACCAGCTCGGCCCGATTCCGGCAACGGTCGAAGGCACCGCGATGGGCACCATCGAGGCTGTCGTCCCGGCATCCGGATTCTTCATCGGTCTCGAACCGCGCTTCCAGGTCTTCGACGCCCCCGGTCTGTTCAACGACCAGGCGCATGCACAGCGCGTGTTTGCCGATCCGGCGGTGCGCAAGCAGCTCTCGACGCTCGGCAACAGCAAGGGCATTGAGCCGATCGCCATCCTGGCGCACGGTCCGATGTTCCTGCTTTCGCACAAGCCGATCCGCGCCGCCGGCGACTTCAAGGGCCAGAAAATCCGCGTGCCGGGCGCAGCGCCGTTGCAGATCGAACCCTTCAAGAAACTCGGCGCCAACCCGGTCTCGATGCCGCTCGGTGAAGTCCTGTCGGCGATGCAGAACCGCACCATCGACGGGCTG
>JAEZBA010000406.1 GCA_023430245.1 Pseudomonadota bacterium | reverse complement strand
CGCCGATCCTGACCGCCTCCTCGCCGGAGGGCGCGCGCGACTTCCTGGTTCCGTCGCGGCTGCATCCCGGCAAGTTCTACGCGCTGCCGCAGGCGCCGCAGCAATTCAAGCAGCTGATCATGGTGTCGGGCTTCGACCGCTATTTCCAGATCGCGGCCTGTTTCCGCGACGAGGATGCGCGCGCCGACCGCTCACCCGGCGAATTCTACCAGCTCGATATCGAGATGAGCTTCGTCACCCAGGACGATGTCTTCAATGCGGTGGAGCCGGTGCTGCGCGGCGTGTTCGAGGAATTCGGCGGCGGCAAGCCGGTGACGCAGAAGTTTCCGCACATTGCCTATGCCGATGCGATGCGGCTCTATGGGTCGGACAAGCCGGACCTGCGCAACCCGATCAAGATGGCGAATGTCACCGAGGCATTCAAAGGCTCGGGTTTCAAGATTTTCGCCAACATGATCGCGAACGATCCGTCGGTCGAAGTGTGGGCGATCCCGGCCAAGACCGGCGGCAACCGCGCCTTCTGCGATCGGATGAATGCATGGGCGCAGGGCGAAGGCCAGCCGGGGCTGGGCTACATCTTCTGGCGCGAGGGCGAGGAGGGCGGAGCAGGCCCGCTCGCCAAGAATATCGGGGCGGAGCGGACCAAGCAGATCGCGGATCAGCTTTCGCTTGGCGTCGGCGATGCCTGCTTCTTCGTTGCCGGCAAGCCGAAGGACTTCGCCAAATTCGCAGGGCTTGCGCGCACCCGCGTCGGTGAAGAACTGAAGCTGATCGACACCGATCGCTTCGAATTCTGCTGGATCGTCGACTTCCCGATGTATGAATGGAGCGAGGAGGAGAAGAAGATCGACTTCTCGCACAATCCGTTCTCGATGCCGAACATGCCGGTCGATGAGTTTCTCGCGCTCGAGCCGAGCGACAGCGAGAAAATCCTCGGCATCAAGGCGTTCCAGTACGACATCGTCTGCAACGGTACCGAATTGTCATCCGGCGCGATCCGGAACCACCGCCCCGACGTGATGAAGAAGGCCTTCGCCATCGCGGGCTATGACGAAAGTGTGCTGGAGGCGAAGTTCGGCGGCATGCTGCGTGCGCTGTCGCTCGGCGCGCCGCCGCATGGCGGCATCGCGCCCGGCATCGACCGCATCGTCATGCTGCTGTGTGGGGAGGACAATCTGCGCGAGGTGGTGCTGTTCCCAATGAACCAGCGCGCCGAGGATTGCTGATGGGCGCACCGTCCGAGGTGACGCCAAAGCAGCTCAAGGAGCTGCATATCCGGCTGAATTTGCCGCAGAAGTAGTTCGCGTCAACCGCGTGCGGCTTGCGGGATACGGCTCTCGAGTGCAGCGAGATCGTCCGGCTCCGGTAACGACCTTCGGCCGGCACGCAGGATCATATCGAGGTGGCGGCGGACATCCCTGCGTTGCGCCTCGTCAGCCAATTCGTAAAGATCGCTCAAGCGCTCTGTAAGCCGGATCAGCACCGCGGCGCTGCCGTCGCCGTATTGCCGCAGCATGTTGAAGCTGGCATCGAGCAGGCCGTCGAAATGCGAATTTGGCATGATCAGCCGCAACCGGCCGTCCTCATCGCACCATTGCTCCTGCGGCGCTCCCCGCTTCATGATCCGTGCCAGCGACAGAGACAGCCGGTCGATCGTCACCAGCGCGGTATAGGGATCGTTGACGCCGGGGGACAACGCGCGCACCCCGATCTCGACCATCTGGCGGATCGAGAATTCAAGATCCTGCACGGGTGTCCGCTCGCTGCCGACGAGCAGCCCGGCCTCAACCTCTTTCGTGAACGATCTGGTCGCAGCCTCGACTGGCCAGACGCGCCCGGCGGCGATGCCGGCGATCATCAGGTGACCGGAGCGCACGCTGAGTTCGACCACGGCGTCGGCCTCGCAAGCTGCCTTCATGATGCGCCCGTGATCGATGGCCTGGATGTAGCCCTCGCAACCGAAGATCAGGTCGCCCGCAGGTCCGGCCGGCGGCGCGGAGATGGGCACCCGATCATCCTTCTTTGGCAGCAGCCTGCGCGCGCCGCCGTCGATCTCGGCGCCGACATCGTCGATCACATTGTCGGCGATGATCGAGCGGGCCAGATGATGGACGAACAACAACAGGACGATAATGCTGAGAAGGACCAGCGCCGTGCCGATGGTTACCGCCAGATTGGGCACGGTGTCGCCGTAAACGCTGCGCATCACCAGCACGAGATACACCACCGTCGCCACGAACTGGCCGAGCATCACCTGGGTGCGCCGGTCGCTCATGAAGATGCGAATCAGGCGCGGCCCCAATTGCTGCGCAGCCAGCGTCAGCACCACCATCGTGATGGAAATCGCGAGCGTCGCCAGCGTGATCGTGGCGGTCACCAGGTTGGACAGGAACCCCGGTGCGTCCTTGGCTTCGCCGCTATACAGAAACCAGACCGGGTCCTCTCCGACCTCGATCGAAATTCCGGTTGCGGAGATCGCTGCCACGGCCGCGAGTGCCATCATGGCGAGCGGGAGGGCCCACAGGCTGGTGCGGACATTTTCCCAGATCGTCAACAGGCGCGGCAGCATGGTATTTCTCCCGCTGAATCGCAGCGTCCCAACTAACATTCGCATTCGCGGGATAAGTTCCATAGAAAGTTCGTGGGCACCCCATTGCGTCGGGGCGCCGGAGGAAGCCTTCAATGCCGTCCGTGATGTCTAACCTGTCCGATGACCTGAAAAACCAGGCGCTCGCCTATCACCGCTTTCCGAAGCCCGGGAAGCTGGAGATCGCCGCGACCAAGCCCCTGGGCACCCAGCACGATCTGGCGCTGGCCTATTCGCCGGGTGTTGCCGCAGCCTGCGAGGCCATCGCCACCGATCCGGGCGAGGCCGCCGAACTGACCGGCCGGCAGAATCTGGTGGCCGTGATCTCCAACGGCAGTGCCGTGCTCGGCCTCGGCAACATCGGGCCGCTGGCTTCCAAGCCGGTGATGGAAGGCAAGGCGGTCCTGTTCAAGAAATTCGCTGGCATCGACGTGTTCGACATCGAAATTGACGCGCCGGACGTGGCGCGGATGGTCGAAGTCATTTCAGCGCTGGAGCCCACCTTCGGCGGCATCAACCTTGAGGACATCAAGGCACCTGAATGCTTCGACGTCGAAGCGCAGCTGAAAGAGCGGATGAAAATTCCGGTCTTTCACGACGATCAGCATGGCACCGCCATCATCGTCGCCGCCGCGGTTACGAATGCGCTCTACCTGGGAAAAAAGAAAATCGGCGACGTGAAGATCGTCGCGTCCGGTGCCGGCGCCGCCGCTCTGGCCTGTCTCAATCTGCTGGTCGAGCTTGGCGCCAGGCGCGAGAACATCTTCATCTCCGACATCGAGGGTGTGGTCTATAAGGGCCGCCCCAAGCTGATGGACCGCTGGAAAGATGTATACGCGCAGGACACCGATGCGCGCACGCTCGGCGACATCATCGGCGGGGCGGATATCTTCCTCGGCGTATCGGCGGGCGGTGTGCTGAAGCCGGACATGGTCAAGCGCATGGCCGACCGCCCGCTGATCATGGCGCTGGCCAATCCGACGCCGGAGATTATGCCCGACGAGGCGAGGGCGGTGCGGCCCGATGCGATGATCTGCACCGGGCGCTCGGACTATCCAAACCAGGTCAATAACGTCCTCTGTTTTCCTTACATCTTCCGCGGCGCGCTGGATGTCGGGGCGACCACCATCAACGAGCCGATGAAGCGCGCGGCGGTGGAAGCGATCGCCGCGCTCGCACGCGAGGCGCCGTCGGAGGTCGCGGCACGCGCTTATGGCGGAGAGGCGCCGACATTCGGCACAGGATCGCTCATCCCCAATCCGTTCGATCCCCGGCTGATCCTGCGCATCGCACCGGCGGTGGCGCGCGCGGCGATCGAATCCGGCGCAGCGACCCGGCCGTTCGGTGACTTCGACGCCTATCACGAGCGGCTGAACCGCTTCGTGTTCCGCTCCGGATTCATCATGAAGCCGGTGTTCACGCGCGCCAAGGAAGACCGAAAACGTGTCATCTATGCCGAGGGTGAGGACGAGCGCGTGCTGCGTGCCACCCAGGTCGTGGTCGAGGAGGGGTTGGCGCAGCCGCTCCTGATCGGTCGTCCCGGCGTGATCGAAACCCGGCTCGAACGCTACGGACTATCGATCCGGCCGGGCCGGGACTTCACGCTCATCAATCCGGACGACGACCCGCGCTATCGCGAATATGTGCAGGCCTATGTCGAAGCGGCCGGCCGGCGCGGCATCACGCCCGACGCCGCGCGCACCATCGTGCGCACCAACGCGACGGTCATCGCCGCGCTCGCGGTGCGTCTCAAGCTTGCGGACGCCATGATCTGCGGGCTGGAAGGCCGCTACATGGCGCACCTGAAAAATATCCGCGACGTGATCGGGCTTGCGCCAGGCGTCAACGAGTTCTCTGCGCTTTCGCTGGTGATCACCAACAAGGGCGCCTACTTCATGGCCGATACCCAGGTGACGCCGGAGCCCAGCGTGGAAGCGGTGGCGGAAATGGCGGTGCTCGCCGCGGCGCATGTGCGGCGCTTCGGGCTGGAGCCGAAGATCGCGCTGCTGTCGCATTCCGATTTCGGATCGTTCGACAGTGCGTCTGCCGCCAAGATGCGCGCGGCGATGCGGCTCTTGCAGGAGCGGCATCCCGAGCTCGAAGCCGAAGGCGAGATGAACGGCGACACCGCACTCAACCCCGCGATCCGCGAGCGGGTATTCCCGCATTCGCGACTGAAGGGTGAGGCCAATGTGCTGATCATGCCGAACCTCGATGCAGCCAACATCGCCTATCAGATGACCAAGGTGCTGGCCGATGCGCTCGCAGTG
>JAEZBA010000392.1 GCA_023430245.1 Pseudomonadota bacterium | reverse complement strand
AGGCTGCGGTGAGCAAAAAGAAAAAGGCGACCGCCCGGAAGAAGAAAACGGTCGGGAAAAAATCGGCGGCGCGGAAAAAGCCATCGGCAAAGAAGAGCAGGGTACCAGCCAAGACGTCCAAAGTCGCCGCGAAGAAAAAGAAGAAAGCCGCCGCAGCCAAGAAGAAGCCCGCGGCGAAGAAGGCTATTGCCCGCAAGGCTCCCGCGCCGAAGCGAAAGAAGCGGGCTGCGACGGCTACACAGCCTGTGACACCCGCCGCAGCGATCATTGAGCAGCCCGCCGCCCCGGCGGCGGTGCCGGGACCGGTTGCCGTCAAGCCGGCGCCGAAGCCGCGCCCGAAGCTTCCGCCGGCGCCCCAGCTCGATCTTCGCCCGGCCGCGGCCGAAACCCCGGCGCGCCGCAGCTTTTACATCACCACCGCGATTTCGTATCCGAACGGCGTGCCGCATATCGGTCACGCCTATGAAGCGATCGCGACCGATGCCATCGCGCGGTTCATGCGCCTCGACGGCTACGACGTCTATTTCCTCACCGGCACCGATGAACACGGACAGAAAATCCAGCAGACCGCGGCGCGCGAAGGATTGACCGCGCGCGAACTGGTCGAGCGCAACGTGCCGCGCTTCCAGGCCATGGTCGAGCGGATGAACTGCTCGAATGACGACTTTATCCGCACCACGCAGGACCGTCATCACGCGTCGTCCAAAGCGATCTGGGAGAAGATGGAGGCCAATGGCGACATCTATCTCGCCAAATATGCCGGCTGGTATTCGGTGCGCGACGAGCGCTATTTCGCCGAGGACGAAACCCGGCTGAACGAGCAGGGGACAAGGCTTGCGATCGAGACGGGCACGCCGGTCGAATGGGTGGAGGAGGAGAGTTATTTCTTCCGGCTCTCCGCCTACCAGGACAAGCTCCTCGACCTTTACGCCAAGCATCCCGACTTCGTATTGCCGAAGGAGCGGCTGAACGAAGTCGCGAGCTTCGTGAAGGGCGGCCTGCAGGATCTGTCGATCTCGCGCACCACCTTCGACTGGGGCGTGCGCGTTCCCGGAAACGACAAGCACATCATGTATGTGTGGGTCGATGCGCTGACGAACTACATCACCGCTGTCGGCTATCCGGACGTCGACAGCGAGATGTTCCGCAAATACTGGCCGGCCGATCTGCATGTGATCGGTAAGGACATCGTGCGCTTCCACGCGGTCTATTGGCCGGCCTTCCTGATGTCGGCCGGCGTGGCCGTGCCGCGCCGCATCTTTAGTCATGGCTTTCTGTTCAACCGCGGCGAGAAGATGTCGAAATCGACCGGCAATGTCGTCGATCCGTTCACGCTCGCCGACACCTTCGGCGTCGACCAGGTCCGCTATTTCTTTCTGCGCGAAGTGCCGTTCGGCCAGGACGGCAATTACAGCTATGAGGCCATCGCCACCCGCATCAATGCGGAGCTGGCGAACGATCTCGGCAATCTGGCCCAGCGTTCGCTGTCGATGATCGCCAAGCAGCTCGGTGGCGTGATGCCGGAGCCGGGCGAATTCTCTGCCGGCGACAAGGCGATCGTTGCCGCGGCCGACGCCATGATTGACGGTGCGCGCGAGGCGATGAAGACTCAAGCGCTCCATCAGGTGCTAACTCAGGTCTGGGCCGTCGTGGCCGATGCCAACCGCTATTTCGCGGCCGAGGCGCCCTGGGCTTTGGCGAAGACCGATCCCGCACGGCAGGCCACGGTGCTCTATGTGACGGCCGAAGTGGTCCGGCAGGTTGCGATCCTGGCGCAGCCATTCGTGCCGGAATCGGCCGGCAAGCTGCTCGATCTTCTGGCCGTGCCGGCGGATGAGCGGGATTTCAGCAAGCTTGGCGGCGGACACCGGCTGGCGTCCGGCGTCAATCTGCCCGCTCCCGTTGCCGTGTTCCCGCGCTATATCGACACCGAGGCCGCCAAGGCCTGAGGTGCGGCGACAGGCAGAGATGACGGTCCTTTACGAGAATATCAAGCGCGCCAAGCGGGCGCGGTTCAGCATCGTGACGGCGGTGGTCTGGTCGATCGGCTGGTTCTACTGGGCCAGCGTGCTATGGACCGGCGGGACCCGGCCCGCGGCGATTGCGATCGTCATCGCGATCGGTTTCCTGCCGCTGGTCGGGCTGTATTTTTACGGCAACGTCTATGTGGTGCGGATCGTCCGCAATGGCGACTTCGCCGACATCACCACGCTCGGGCTGTATGGCAACCGCTATTACAGCATCCCGCTGGCGGCGATCCTCGAAGTGGCCAGACCCGAAGCCGGCGGGATGACCATCCGAGTTGTCGGACGGCGAACGCCTTTTCTGGTGGATTTGCAGGCCGAGCATAGCGATATGAACGCGATCGCGGCGCTTGCCAATCAAGCCGCCGCCAAAAGGTCCTGAACGCCATGCTGGTCGACAGCCATTGCCACCTCGATTTCCCCGACCTCGCTGCCGATCTCGACGGCGTGATCAGCCGGGCGCGCACAGCCGGCATCGGCCGGATGGTGACGATCTCGACGCGGGTGCGCCGGCTGCCGGACCTGCTGGCGATCACCGAACGCTACGGCGATGTGTTCTGCTCGGTCGGCACCCATCCGCATCACGCGCACGAGGAACTCGACATCACGGCGGCCGATCTCATCGCGAAATCGGCTCATCCCAAGGTGGTCGCCATCGGCGAAGCCGGGCTCGATTATTTTTATGACAAGTCCCCGCGCCCGGCCCAGGAACAGGGCTTTCGCGCTCACATCGCGGCCGCGCGCACCACCGGGCTGCCGCTGGTGATCCATTCGCGTGAGGCGGATGAGGACATGGCGCGCATCCTGGAGGAGGAAATGGGGAAGGGGGCCTTCCCTGCCGTCCTGCATTGCTTCACCGGCGGCGCCGAGCTCGCACGCCGCGCGATTGCGCTCGGCCTGCATATTTCCTTCACCGGCATCCTGACCTTCAAGGCTTCGCAGCCGCTGCGCGATATTGCGGCGTCGCTGCCGGCGGACCGCATCCTGGTCGAGACCGACGCGCCGTATCTCGCGCCCGGCAAATATCGCGGCAAGCGCAACGAGCCGGCCTATGTTGTCGAGACCGCGAAGACGCTGGCGGAAACGCGCGGCGTATCGGCAGACCGGATCGCGGAATTGACAACGGAAAATTTCTTTCGACTTTTCAATAAGGTCCCGCGCAACATCTCAGCCGCTGCATGAGCATGGAAGTCACGATTCTCGGTTGCGGCTCGTCCGGCGGCGTGCCGCGTCCGGCGCTCGGCTGGGGCGCCTGCAACCCCGACAATCCACGGAACCGGCGCCGCCGTTGCTCGATCCTGGTCGAGCAAACCGGACCAGGCGGAAAGACCAGCGTGCTGGTGGATACATCGCCGGACCTGCGCGAGCAGCTTTTGGACGCCGACGTCACCAATCTGGACGGCGTGCTGTTCACCCATGAGCATGCCGACCATACCCACGGCATCGACGATCTGCGCGGATTGTTCATCAAGCATCGACGCCGCATCGACGCGTATCTCGATGAGCCGACCTCGCGCGCGCTGCATGCGCGCTTCGGCTATTGCTTCATGACGCCGCCCGGCAGCGCCTATCCGCCGATCCTGGCGGAGCATAGGATCCGGCCCGGCGAGCCGGTCACGATCGATGGCGCCGGCGGCGGCGTGACCGCGTTGCCGGTGCTGCTGGACCACGGCGACATTCCATGCCTCGGCTTTCGCTTCGGCGGCATCGCATACACGGCAGACCTGGTCGGGATGCCGGATGACAGCGCTGAGGCGCTGACCGGGCTCGATGTCTGGATCGTGGACGCGTTGCGCCACACGCCGCATCCGAGCCATTTCTCGCTATCCGATGCGTAGGCCTGGATCGAGCGCTTGAAGCCGAAGCGGGCGATCCTGACCAACATGCACACCGACCTGGATTACGACGCGCTGCGCGAGGCGCTGCCGCCGCATGTTGAGCCGGGCTATGACGGCATGCAGATTTCCGCATGAGGTGGCTGCTGCGTTCTGTCGGGAGATTGGCGTAAGCGATTGTTTTGACATGACTTTGCGGTCTCACGAGGCAGGTGGCGAACGCAGATGTTGATC
>JAEZBA010000381.1 GCA_023430245.1 Pseudomonadota bacterium | reverse complement strand
CCCGCGACGATGCCGCGCGCATGCGCGATGGCGGCACACCTTTTCGCGGGCGGGTCCCGGCAGTGATCGCCGGAGCGCGGCGGATGTTCGACGTGATCGAGGTGCCGACGCGCGCCGGCAGCGCTGCCGCGGGCGTCGACGCGACGGAAGCCGAGAACATTCGCGCCGAAATGGCGCGCATGGTCGATGCGCATCGCCGCACGCTGGACCAACTTGCCACCGGTGTCGCGATCTTCGGTGCCGACCATACGCTGCGCTTCTACAACGAGGCCTATCGCGCGCTCTGGGACCTGGACGCGTCCTATCTGGATCACGGGCCGACCGATTCAGCGATCCTCGACCGGTTGCGGACGGGCCGCAAGCTTCCGGAGCAGCAGGATTTCCGCACCTGGAAGAACCAGCTGCACGAGGCCTATCGCAATCTCGAATCACGCGAGGATCTTTGGCACCTGCCGGCCGGGCGCACCCTGCGGGTGGTGACGACGCCCAATACCGAAGGCGGCGTGACCTATCTGTTCGACGACGTGACCGAGCGGCTCGACCTCGAGCGCCGCTACGACGCCCTGATCCGGGTGCAAGGCGAGACCCTCGACAATCTCGCCGAAGCGGTTGCGGTCTTCGCCAGCGACGGCCGGTTGCGGCTCCACAATCCGGCGTTTCAGCAATTGTGGAAACTGCCGGAGGAAGCGCTCGCCGAACGGCCGCATATCGAAGCGGTCATCGCCTGGTGCGCGCCGCTTCAGCCGGAGGACCAGACCCTGCGCGCGCTGCGAAGCGCCGTCACCGCAATCGGCCAGCGCGATCCGGTAAAAGGGCGACTCGAACGCCGCGACGGCAGCGTGGTCGATCTTGCGACCTTGCCGCTGCCGGACGGCGCGACGCTGGTTACCTTCCAGGACGTGACCGATACCGTGAATGTCGAGCGCGCTCTGCGCGAGCGCAACGAGGCGCTGGAAACCGCAGACCAAATCAAGATCGATTTTCTGCACCACGTTTCGTACGAGTTGCGCTCGCCGCTCACCAACATCATCGGCTTTGCGCATTTCCTCGGTGATCCGTCGACCGGGCCGCTGTCCGACCGGCAGTCGGAATATCTCGGCTACATCACCGTCTCGACCAACGCGCTTCTCGCTTTGATCAACGATATCCTGGACTTGGCGACCATCGACGCCGGCGCCATGACGCTCAATCTCGGGCCGGTGGATATCCGCAAGACCATGGAGGCCGCGGCCGAAGGCATCCGCGACCGTCTGGTCAAGGACAATATCGCGCTCAACATCGAAACCGAGCCCTCGACGATCGGCCTTTTCCCGGCCGACGAGCGCCGCGTTCGGCAGGTGCTCTTCAATCTTCTGTCCAATGCTGTGGGCTTCTCCCCCAAGGGAAGCACCGTCACCCTGCGCGCCGAACGCCATGACGACTCGATCGCCTTCTCCGTGACCGACCAGGGCCCCGGCATTCCGCCCGAAATGACCCCGCGCGTGTTCGAGCGGTTCGAGAGCCATTCCCTCGGTTCCCAGCATCGCGGCGCCGGTCTTGGCCTGTCGATCGTCCGCTCCTTCGTGCAGCTGCATGGCGGAACGGTGGACATCGCCTCCACCGTCGGGCAAGGAACCACCGTGACCTGCACCTTCCCGACCAAACCCGTGGCTCAGCCGCAGACCACGGCAGCCTGAGCCCACCTCTCTCGCCCATGACCTCCGGTCAGATGAGTTTCACGATCGCGCTGGAAAACGAGCAGGCGACCCAGCGCTTTGCCGTCGATATCGCGAACGCGCTGGAGCCCGGCGATTTCATCACGCTCTCGGGCGATCTCGGCGCGGGCAAGACCGCATTCGCGCGCGCGCTGATCCGCCATCTTGCGAACGACCCCGGGATCGCGGTGCCGAGCCCGACCTTCACCCTGATGCAGCTCTATGAGCTGCCGCGCTTCACGCTGGCGCATGCCGATCTCTACAGGCTGACCAGTCCGGACGAATTGTCCGAGCTTGGCCTTGACGAAATTGCGGCCACCGGCATCGTGCTGATGGAATGGCCGGACCGTGCCGGCGGCCGGTTGCCGCCCGACCGCATCGATGTCGCGATCAGCCTCGTACCGGCGAAAGGTAACGACTATCGCGACGTCCACGTCACCGGTCATGGCAAGCTTGCGCAGCGGGTCGCCCGCATCGCGGCGTTGCGCAGCTTTCTGAACAACAGCGGATATGCCCTGGCCGAGCGGCAACGCATGCAGGGCGACGCATCGAGCCGGGTCTACGAACGCGTCATCCGCGACGGCACGCCCGCGATCCTGATGAATGCACCGCGCCGGCCGGATGGTCCGGCGGTGCGTGACGGCAAACCCTACAGCGCGATCGCCCATCTCGCCGAGGACGTGCGGCCCTTCGTGGCGATGGCGGATGCGCTGCGCGCGCTCGGCTTCTCGGCGCCGGAGATCTACGCCGCCGATCTGGACCAGGGCTTTCTGCTGCTGGAGGATTTCGGCACCGAGCCATTTGTCGAAGGTTCGCCGCCGGCACCGATCGCCGCGCGATACGGCGAGGCTGTCGATCTGCTGGCCGCACTTCATGCGCGGCAGGTCGGCGCCATGCTGCCGCTGCCGGACGGCACGACTTACGCTATTCCGGCCTATGACAAGGCCGCCTTCCTGATCGAGGCCGAACTGCTGCTCGACTGGTACATTCCGCATCGCGGACTTTCGGTCGATGAAGCCGGACGAGAACAATTCCGCAACTTATGGCTCGCCGCTCTCAAGCCGGCGCTGGCCGGGCAACAGACCTGGGTGTTGCGCGACTTCCATTCGCCGAACCTGATCTGGCTGCCGAGCCGGGACGGATACCGCCGCGTCGGCCTGCTCGATTTCCAGGACACCGTGATAGGGCCGACCGGATACGACGTCGCCTCGCTGCTGCAGGATGCCCGCGTCGACGTTCCAGACGTGCTGGAGCGCGACCTGTTCGACCGCTATGTCCGCAGGCGGGCCGAAACCGATACCAGCTTCGATCGTGAGGAATTCGCGGCGCTCTATGCTGTCATGGCGGCCCAGCGCGCCACCAAGATCCTCGGCATCTTTGCCAGGCTCGATCGCCGGGACGGCAAGCCGCAATATCTCCGTCATATGCCCCGCGTATGGCGCAGCCTGCAGCGGTCCCTCGCCCACCCGGCGCTCGCCGGACTCTCTGCATGGTACAAGGACAACGTGCCCGCCTTTGACGGGCTGTGATAGACGAGCCGCCTCGACAGCGGCGCAAGAGGATTGATTCGCATGGCGCAAGTCGTTCCGCAGACGGCGATGGTACTCGCGGCCGGATTCGGGGAGCGAATGCGCCCGCTGACCAATACGCTGCCGAAGCCGCTGGTGCAGGTGTCGGGCCGGGCGCTGCTCGACCATGTGCTGGACAAGCTGGCGCAGGCTGGCGTCGGCAAGGCCGTGGTCAACGTGCATTACCTCGCCGACAAGATCGAGAGCCATGTGGCTGGCCGCAAATCGCCGCATATCGTGATTTCGGACGAGCGTGAGAAGCTGCTCGATACCGGCGGCGGGGTGGTCAAGGCTTTGCCGCTGCTCGGCAGCGCGCCGTTCCTGCTGATCAATTCCGACAGCATCTGGCTGGACGGCACGCGCGGCAATCTGCAGCGGCTCGCCGCCGCTTTCGATCCGGCGCAGATGGACGCGCTGCTGCTGCTCGCGCCGTCGGCCACCAGCATCGGCTATGCCGGGCGCGGCGATTTCGCGATGGCCCCGGATGGACGGTTGCGGCCGCGGGCAGAGCGCGAGGTGACGCCCTTCGTCTATGCCGGCGCTGCGATCTTCTCGCCCGCCCTTTTCGCTGACGCGCCGCAGGGTCCGTTTTCGCTGAACCGGCTGTTCGTCAAGGCGGCGGAAGCGGAGCGGCTGTTCGGACTGCGCCTCGACGGCATCTGGATGCATGTCGGCACGCCGGACGCGATCAAAGAGGCTGAGCGCGCGATCCTGCAAAGCGCAGCCTAGCCGCAGCGGATTGGGCGCCGCGCATGCCGGCCCGATTTGCGCTATGACTCTGCCGGCATGTCGACCCGCACGCCCCGCCTGTTCACGATTCCCGCATCGGTACCGTTCCTGCCGGCGCTGATTGACGCCCTGCTCGCCGGACGGCTGGTGGATGGCTTTCCCGCCTCGCGCGATCCGATGGAACTGGCGCAGGCCACGCTGTACCTTCCGACGCGGCGCGCCTGCCGGCTAGCGCAGGCAGTGTTTCTGGATGCGCTGGGCGGCGATGCCGCGATTTTGCCGCGGCTGGTCCCGGTCGGCGATATCGACGAGGACGAGATCGTCTTTGCGGAATTTGCGGGCGGGCCGCTGGCGGCGGAACGCCTGTCGCTTAAGCGCGCGATGGAACCGTTCGAGCGCAAGGCCGCGCTGACCCAATTGATTCTCGCCTGGGCCGCGCAGCAAAAGCGGACCGGCGAAGTACCGCTGATCGCCAATTCGCCTGCGTCCGCCTTCGCCATGGCCGGCGAGCTGGCGCGGCTGCAGGACGACATGATTACGCGCGGCATCGACTGGTCGGCGCTCGATACGCTGGTGCCGGAGGAGATGGACCTGCATTTCAGGTCCACCCTCGAATTCCTCAAGATCGTGCGCGACCATTGGCCGACGCTGCTCGACGAGCAGCAATTGATGGACGCCGCGGCTCGGCGCGATGCCCTGATCGAAGCGGAAACCGCGCGGCTCAAACGCGACGGCGCGGGCCCGGTGATTGCAGCAGGTTCGACCGCATCGATGCCGTCGACCGCAAAACTGCTCGCGGCCATCGCCGGCCTGCCGAACGGCGCCGTGGTTTTGCCGGGCCTCGACACCGACCTCGACGACGAAGCCTGGGAGTCGATCGGCGGCGTTGCAGGCACAAACCCGTCGCCCGGACATCCGCAATTTGCGATGCAAGGGTTCCTGCGCGGACTTGGCGCGAAGCGCGATCAGGTCGAGATCCTCGAAGCCGCAGCGGGGCATGGCCGCGAGCGGTTCGCATCGGAGGCGATGCGGCCAGCCGAGGCGACCGACCGCTGGCGCGATACCCTTAAAGACGAAGCGTTCGCATCCGGCAAGGCGTCCAGCCTCGCGAATCTGTCGCTGATCGAGGCCGCCACCACCGAAGACGAAGCGGTTGCGGTGGCGCTGGTTCTGCGGGAAGCCGTGACCGGCGACGCACACAGTACTGCCGCGCTGATCACGCCCGACCGCGCACTGGCCCGCCGTGTGGTCGCGGCACTGGAACGCTGGAAAGTCCCGGTCGACGATTCCGGCGGCGATCCTTTGTCCGAGACAGCAGCGGGAATTTTTGCGCGCCTGGCAGCGGAGACCGCGCTCAATGGCTGCGAACCGGTGACACTGCTTGCGCTGCTCAAGCATCCGCTCTGCCGTCTCGGTGGATACGAATCCGGGCACCGTGAGGCGATCGCGCTGCTCGAACGCGCGATTCTGCGCGGACCGCGTCCTCGCGCCGGCACCGATGGGCTCGAACATGCGTTGCAGAGTTTGCGTGCGGAACGCGACAGGCTGCATGGCAGCGATCCGCGGCGCTGGCTCACCGACAGCGAGCTCGATCGCGCGGCCGATCTGGTCGCGAAACTCAAGCCCGCGCTCGCGCCGTTGGCGGGAGCGAAAGCGGCTCCGTTGCGCGAGATGGCGATCTGCCATCATCGCATGATCGCGATGCTGTCGCTCGACCACCAGAGCGTGTCGGCGGCGTTCGCCGGCCGCGACGGCGGAGCCCTGCGCGACAGCTTCCAGGCCATCGCCGACAGCGGACAGGCCGCCACTTTCGCCGTGGCGCCGCACGATTATGCCGACCTGTTTCACGCCATCGCGTCGGAGCGGGTGGTGCGCAGGCCCGGCGCGCCCGGCGCGCGCGTGCGCATCTACGGTCCACTGGAAGCGCGATTGCAGCAGGCGGATCGCGTTGTGCTTGCGGGGCTGGTCGAAGGCGTGTGGCCGCCGGAGCCGCGCAACGATCCGTGGCTCAACCGGCCGATGCGCCAGCAGCTCGGGCTCGATCTGCCGGAGCGGCGGATCGGATTGTCGGCGCATGACTTCGTGCAGGCCTTCGGCGTGTCAGACGTGATCCTGTCGCATGCGTCAAAGCGCGAAGGCTCGCCGACCGTGGTGTCGCGCTTCGTGCAGCGGCTGGCTGCTGTTGCCGGCGTCGAGGCATGGGCAGAGGTCAGGGAGTGTGGCCGCCATTATCTCGATTGGGCGCGCGCGCTCGACCGGCCGTCCGAGGTAAAGGCGGCGCAACGGCCGGAGCCGAGACCGCCGGTCGCCATGCGGCCTAAGCGGCTGCCGGTGACCGATATCGAACATTGGCTGCGCGACCCCTACACGATCTACGCCAAGCATATCCTGAAGTTGCGCGCGCTCGATCCGGTCGACACGCCGCCCGGCGCGCGCGACCGCGGCACCGTCATTCACAAGGCGATCGGCGATTTCACCGCGAAGTTTGCCGATGGACTGCCGGCCGATCCGCTGGGCGAATTGATGGCGCTGGGCCGCGAAGCGTTCGAGCCGCTCAACGATTATCCGGAGGCGAAGGCGTTCTGGTGGCCGCGCTTCGACCGGATCGCGCGCTGGTTCATCGACTGGGAGCGCGAACGCCGACACAACGTGACGTCGGTTTACGCCGAGGTGCAGGGTGAATTGCAGGTGACGCCGGATTTCATGCTCACAGCGCGCGCCGACCGCATCGAACAGCGCAGCGACGGCAGCTTCGCGGTGCTGGATTACAAGACCGGCCGGCCGCCGTCGCCGAAGGAAGTGCGGGTCGGCTTCGCACCGCAACTGACATTGCAGGCGACCATCCTGCGTCACGGTGAATTTGAAAACGTGCCGAAAGGCGGCTCGATCACCGAGCTGATGTATCTGCGTCTCAATGGCGGCGATCCCGGCGGCACCAAAGAGGCGCGCGACTTCGAAAGCCTAAGCGTCGACGACGCTGCCGACCGCGCGCTGCAAAAGCTGCATGAACTGGTGGTGAAGTTCGCCTCCGAGAGCGAGCCCTATGTCTCGTTCTGGCGGCCGATGTGGGTCGGGCGCACCTATGGCGATTACGATCATCTCGCGCGGGTGCGTGAATGGTCGGCGACCGGCGGCGAAGTCGATCCGGATATTCCGGCATGACGACGCGCCCCACCACCAGGCGCGAGCTTCCCGAGCGCGTGCTGAAGCCGCAATACCAGGCCTCCGATCCGATGGTGTCGGCTTGGGCATCGGCCAATGCCGGCTCCGGCAAGACCCATGTGCTGACCCAGCGCGTGATCAAGCTACTGCTACGCGGCGAGGACCCGGCAAAAATTCTCTGCATCACCTTCACCAAGGCCGCGGCCGCGACCATGGCGACGCGGGTGTTCAATACGCTGTCGGCCTGGACCGCGCTCGACGATGCCGATCTCGACCAGGCGATCCGCGATATCGGCATCGCACCCGACGACAAGCTGCGCACGAGGGCGCGGCGGCTGTTCGCGCTGGCGCTGGAAACGCCGGGGGGCCTGAAGGTCCAGACCATCCACGCCTTCTGCACCAGCCTGCTGCATCAGTTTCCGTTCGAGGCCGATGCCGGCGCGGGCTTCGAGGTGCTGGACGATGCGACCCAGTCGCAGATGCTGGAGACGCTGACGCTCGAGGTGATGCTCGAAGGCGCGGCGCAGCCCGGCTCGGCGATCGGGCGCGCTCTGGCCGATGCAATCAAAGCGGCGGCCGACCAGACATTCCGCGAACTCATTACCGAGGCGGTCGGCCAGCGCGACACCATTGAGGCATGGATCGCGCGTGCAGGCTCGGTAGAGGCGGCGATTGCGGAATTGTCGGCAGCGCTGGGTG
>JAEZBA010000347.1 GCA_023430245.1 Pseudomonadota bacterium | reverse complement strand
CACCTGATCGATCCCGAGATCTGTATCCGTTGCAACACCTGCGAGGAGACCTGCCCGGTCGATGCGATCACGCATGACGACAACAACTATGTCGTCGATGCGGAGAAGTGCAATTTCTGTCTCGACTGCATTTCGCCATGCCCGACCGGATCGATCGACAATTGGCGGATCGTGGCGAATGCCTATTCGATCGAGGATCAGTTCAGCTGGGAGGAGTTGCCGCCGCAGGAGGAGATTGCGGTCAGTGAGGCCGGCGGCGAGGCGGACGACGACGAGGCTGCGAGACTGATTGCCGAGGCGCATGCCGGCAGCGGCGGCAAGAGCGTGGCGCCCGCATCCGCGAGCAAGCCCACGATCAATCTCTACAATCGCAGCCGGCCGGCGACGGCGACGGTCACCGGCAATTTCCGGCTCACCGATCCGGCGGCCGACAATGATGTGCGTCACATCATTCTGGATTTCGGCGACACCACCTTTCCGGTGCTAGAAGGCCAGAGCATCGGCATTGTGCCGCCGGGCGCCGATGCGAACGGCAAGCCGCATGTGATCCGGCTCTATTCGGTCGCGAGTTCGCGCGATGGCGAGCGGCCGAAGCACAATAATCTTGCGCTCACCGTGAAGCGCGAGCCGCAGGGCCTATGCTCGAATTATCTGTGCGACCTGAAGAAGGGCGACCGGGTGCAGGTGACGGGGCCGTTCGGCGCCACCTTCCTGATGCCGGACGATCCGTCCGCCAACATCATCATGATCTGCACCGGCACCGGCTCGGCGCCGTTCCGCGGCTTCACCGAACGCCGCCGCCGCACCATGCGCGACGCGCCCGGCCGCATGATGATTTTCTTCGGTGCACGGCGGCCCGAGGAATTGCCGTATTTCGGACCGCTGCAGAAAGTGCCGGACGGGCTGCTGCGCAAGTTCTTTGCGTATTCGCGCGTGCCCGGAGAACCGAAGACCTACGTGCAGGATCGCATGCGTGCGACGCCCGACGAGGTGTCGGTGTTTCTGAAGCACGACAAGACGCACATTTATATCTGTGGCCTGAAGGGCATGGAGACCGGCGTCGACGAGGCGCTGGCTGATATCTGCCGCGGCTCCGGCATGGACTGGGCCGAACTGCGCCAGGCCATGCGCGCGCAGGGCCGCTATCACGTCGAGACGTATTAGCGGGCCGGGCGCGCATCCCCATTTGCAGTCCGCTCATTCCCGCGAAGGCGGGAATCCAGTCTTTAAGTCTTTAATCCTCTGGGTCCCCGCCTTGGCGGGGTCGAGCGGAGTGTGAGCCGCTTGTCCTTCGCTATTATTCCGCCGCCTGACGCGCCGGCGCCGAATGCGCGGTGATCAGGTAGTCCATCGCCACCTGCACGCCGCCCTTCTGGTGCGGCACACCGGCCAGCGCCAGCGCCATTTCGGTCGCGGCCAGTGCGCCGATGATGGTGGCGTCGTTGGTGTCGCCGAGGTGGCCGATGCGGAAATACTTGCCCGCGTAAGGACCGAAGCTTGCGCCGTAAGAGATGTTGAAATGCTCCAGCGCAAGCGTGCGGAAGGCGTCGGCGTTATGACCCTCGGGCAGGAGGATTGCGGTGACCGTCGACGAATAATGCTTCGGATCCTTGCAGAGGATCTCGAGGCCCCAATGGGTGACCGCGCGGCGCACCGCTTCGCCGAGACGGTCATGACGCGCGAATACGTTGTCGAGGCCTTCCTCGTGCAGCATCGCGATGCCTTCGACCAGGCCGCTCAGCATCAGCGTGGCCGGCGTATAGGGGAAGAAGCCGACCTTGTTCATGTTGATCATGTCTTCCCAGTCGAAGAACGACTTGGGCAGCGTCGAGGTCTTGTAGGCTTCCAGCGCCTTCGGGCTCAGCGCGTTGAACGACATGCCGGGCGGCATCATCAGGCCTTTCTGCGCGCCGCCGACCGCGACGTCGACGCCCCATTCGTCATGCCGGTAATCAGTGGAGGCGAGCGAGGAGATGGTGTCGACCATCAAGAGCGCCGGATGGCCGGCGGCGTCGATCGCCTTGCGGACCGCCGGAATGGAGGTGGAGCAGCCGGTGGAGGTCTCGTTATGGACGACGCAGACCGCCCTGATCTCCTTGCCCGTATCCTTGCGCAGATGCGCCTCGATCTCGGCCGGGGCGGCGCCGGTGCGCCAGTCGGTCTTGATGAATTCGGCCTTGAGGCCGAACTTCTCCGCCATCTTCTTCCACAGCGTGGCGAACTGGCCGGTCTCGACCATCAGCACCTTGTCGCCGGGCGACAGCGTGTTGACCAGCGCGCCTTCCCAGGCGCCGGTGCCGGTGGCGGTGTAGATGATCACCGGATTGGCGGTCTTGAAGATCGTCTTGATGCCCTCCAGCGCGGTCTTCGCCATCTTGGCGAATTCCGGACCGCGATGGTCGATCACCGGGCGGTCGATGGCGCGCAGCACGCGGTCCGGCACCGGGGTCGGCCCGGGGATCTGCAGGAAATGGCGCCCGGCGGCGCGCGAGGAATTCTGGGCCATCGTCGAAAAGCTCCGGTGATCAAGGGCTTGCCCATAGGGCAAAACGGCCGCAGAGAGCGGCCTGAACTTGCCGGGATGAACACCGAATGCCAAGGTCCGGTCAAGCCCAAAGGCGGCATGGCCTGATATCAAAATGGCCCGATAGCAAAGCCTTATCGACCGCGGCGGGCGGTTCGGAGGCTGGGAGGAGTAAGGTTTGGCTGACACTTTGCGGCCGGGGCTGGAACGGCGGCTGAAAGCCGAGGTCGCGGGCGATGTCGGTTTCGACCGCTTCACCCGCGGGCGTTATGCCACTGACGCGTCGCATTATCAGATCATGCCCCTCGGGATGATCGCGCCGCGCACGATCGACGATGCGGCGCGGGCGATTGCGATTGCGCGCGAGGAGGGCGTCTCGGTTCTGCCGCGCGGCGGCGGTACCTCGCAATGCGGGCAGACGGTGAATGCGTCGCTGGTGATCGATTGCTCGAAATATCTCAATCGCATTATCGAGCTCGATGTCGAAGGGCGACGTTGTGTCGTCGAACCGGGAATTGTGCTGGACGATCTCAACCGCGCGCTGAAACCGCATGGCCTGTGGTTTCCGGTCGACATATCGACGGCGTCGCGTGCGACCATCGGCGGGATGACCGGCAACAATTCCTGCGGCGCGCGCTCGCTGCGCTACGGCAATACGCGCGAGAATGTCATCT
>JAEZBA010000294.1 GCA_023430245.1 Pseudomonadota bacterium | reverse complement strand
GTTCTGGACCTTCCTGCTGCGGTTCCTGCCGCATGTGACGGAGAACCGGGCGCGCGGCCTCCTGTTCGCCTGCATGGGGCTCGGCTCGCTGATGATCATCGCGATGTCGGCCTGGCTGAATGCGTCGGCACTCGCCGGTGCCGCGGCGATCCAGCAGCATCTTGCCGTATCGGTGCAGTCGTATACCCGCGATCTCGACCGCGCGCATTCCAACGTGCTGGCGGTGCAGAGCCTCGTTCCGGACATCCAGATGGCGGCGACGCGTTTCAGTCGCCTGGCCGAAGCCGAGCGCGGCGGTTCGCTGACCGGCACCGCCGGATCGGGGACCGTGGTGCAGCTTCTCACGCAGATGTCGACACAGCTCGACAATCTCTCGAAAGAGGTGACGGCGTCGGCCGATCGCGCCAAGACGCTGTACGAGCAGGGCGGCAAGCATCTCGCGAAAATGCGGGAGCTGATTTCCTCGCGCGGCCCGATCAATGACCGCAGCGATGCGTTCGGCGCCGAAGCCATGTCGCTGATGGGCGTGATCGCCGCCTTGCAGCAGACTTCGGTTGCGCCGGCGGTGAAGCGCGCCGCCGATGGCCTGGCCGCAGGCTTCATCGCGCCGGCCGCGGCCGGTCGCGGCGATCTCGGCGAGCGGCAGACCAGCGTGGTCGGCCGCGTCGAGAGTGCGGTGGCGGCGCAATCGGCGGCCTTGTCGGCTGCCGCGTCGAAAATCGTCGATGTGCCGCAGGTCGAGCCGGCGCGCTTCCAGCCGCTGTCCACCGCCGAGGCCGTTCTGCGCTATGCCGGCGACTTCATACCAAGCTGGGCCGGCGCGATCTCCATCGATCTGATGCCGGCGGTGCTGGTGCTGATCTTCTGCGTGGTGCATGCCTCGATCCGCCGCGAGGGCCAGACCGAGCCGGGCGCCGCCACGATGTCGGCGGCGGACATTATCACCGCGCTCAGATTGGCGCGCGAGGTGGAAATCGCGAGTAATACCGCGCGGGTTGTCGCGGAACCGATCCCGGCACCGGCACCGGCGCCGGCCGCTGCGGTCGCCGACGAGAACGTCACCGCCTTGTCCACGGCGCGGGCCGGCAAGAAGGACTAGCGGAGATGTCGGACGCCTCGTCCATCCGCGGCCGGGTCGCGCATTGGCTGCAGGATCGTCCGGACGATCATGTGCTGCGCTGGCTGTTCGCGATCATGGTGACCGCAACCGTCGCCGTGATCGCGCTCGACTATGCCGAGATGCTGCAGGCGCCGGAGCGGAGCGTTCAGCGCTCGCCCGGACTGATGACCGAGACCGACAAGCCGTCGGCCGAGCCGCTGCCGTCGCGGCGCGGCGGCGAGCGGCGGCCGGGCATCCTGCGCACCGCCGACAAGGCGCTCGGTGCGCCGATCAGCTTCGAGCTTGCAGGTGACGGCCGCCTGATCGCGACCGGCACCATCGTCCCCGGTGCGGCCGACACCTTCGCGGCCGAGATCGAGAAGCGCGGCGGCTACGTCAAAACGGTGGTGCTGCATTCGCCGGGCGGTTCGGTACAGGACGCGCTCAGGATCGGCCGGCTGATCAGGGAACGGAAATACAATACCGAGGTGCTGGATGCGCGCTATTGCGCCTCGTCCTGTCCGCTTGTTTTCGCAGGCGGGGTGGAGCGCATCGCCGGCCCGAAAGCTGCGATCGGCGTGCATCAGGTCTCGGCGCTGACCAGTGCGGCGAGCGCGACCATGGCCGACGGCATGAGCAGCGCGCAGCGAGTCTCGGCCGAGGTGCAGCGCTATCTGCGCGATATGGGGGTGGACAGCCAGGTCTGGGTCCATGCGATGGAAACGCCAGCGAACGAGCTGTTCTATTTCAAGCCGGACGAATTGCTGACACTGAAGCTCGCGACGCCGCGCGCGTCCTGACCATCAGCAAGACCGATCTGTCCGCCCCAGTAATTTTCATGAGCCTGAGCGGACGCAGGCACGCTACATTGCGGCGTCCGTTGACAAGCATGGTGCGCGAATGCCCTGGCCCGACCGCCGTTTCACCGAGCTGTTGAAGATCGACCATCCGATCGTGCTCGGTCCGATGGCGGGCGCGATCGATTTTGAACTTGCGGCGGAAGTCGCAGAGGCGGGCGGCCTCGGTTCCATTCCGTGCGCGATGCTTGATCTTGAGCACATTCGCGATCAGGTCACGAAATATCGCGCGCGCACGTCGCGGCCGCTCAATCTGAATTTCTTCTGTCACGCCGCGCCGGAACTCAGCAATGCCCGCGAAGCCGCCTGGCGCGAGCGGCTGGCGCCCTATTATCGCGAGTTGAACATCGATCCGGCGGCGCCGGTGCCGCACAGCAACCGGCGTCCGTTCGATCAGGCGATCTGCGATCTGGTCCTCGAATTGAAGCCGGAGGTGGCGAGCTTCCATTTCGGGCTGCCCGATCCGACCTTGTTCGAGCAGGTGAAGCGGGCCGGCATCATCACCTTCAGCTCCGCGACCACGGTGGCGGAGGCGCGCTGGCTGGAACAGCGCGGCGTGGATGCGATCATCGCGCAGGGCAACGAGGCCGGCGGACATCGCGGCATTTTTCTGAGCGACGACATCGCCACCCAGCCCGGCACCTTCGCGCTGGTGCCGCAGATCGTGGACGCAGTGAGTGTGCCGGTGATTGCTGCGGGCGCCGTCACCGACGCGCGCGGCATTGCCGCGGCCTTCATGCTCGGTGCGTCCGCGGTGCAGATCGGCACCGCCTTCCTGTTCTGCCCTGAATCGAAGATCTCCGCGCCTTATCGTGCCGCGCTGAAACAGGCGCGCGATGACGGCACCGCGCTGACCAATCTGATGACCGGTCGGCCGGCACGCGGGCTGATCAACCGACTGATGCGCGAGCTCGGCCCGATCTCCGAGGCGCCGGCCTTTCCGCTGGCCGCCGGCGCCATCGCACCGCTGCGTGCGAAGGCCGAGGCCGCAGGCTCCGGCGAGTTCACGCCGCTCTGGTCCGGCCAGGCTGCGGCGCTCGGCGTCGAGATGCCGGCGCGGGCGCTGATGGCGAGGCTGACGGAACAGGCGCAGGCGCTGCTGCGCTGAGCGCAACACAACCCCGAGAAATCAATCGTATTGTTTGCGCCTGTGGATGACGGGCGCAGCGGCAATGGCCGCTTGACCCCACGTCCCGCGCTCCCGACAACACTGTCCGGTACCAAAAGGAGAAACGTCGTAATGCCCGCGTCCGCCGCCGCCCAGAATAACGAAGACGCTTCCTTCCGCTTCGCCAAGGATCAGCTCAAGGCTTTCGTCGAGCGGATCGAAAAGCTGGAAGAGGAGAAGAAGGCGATTTCGGACGATATCCGCGACGTCTATGCGGAATCCAAGGCCAATGGCTTCGACGTCAAGGCGCTCCGCCAGATCATCAAGCTGCGAAAGCAGGAGCCGACCGAGCGCGAGGAACAGGAGGCGATCCTGGAGACCTACATGCACGCGCTCGGGATGCTGAAGGCATAGCCGCGATCGGTGATCTTCGATCCGTTACCCTGAGACGCGCCGTCGCAAAGCGACGGCCTCGATCGACGATGGCTGTGTCGTCAGCGCAGTTGCGCAGTGCGCGGCATGAATGTCGCGGTCGCGAGGAACTCGATCGCCCGGCCTTCGAAGCGCACATACGACAGGTTGCCTTGCGGCTCGACGGTGAAGGCCATCACCACCATGGTGTTCGGCGTCCGCAGCAGCGGCTGCAGGCTGCGGAAATCGGTGGCCCCGTAGAGCGTCGTGGTCATGAAACGCGCGACGCTCGGCGTGAGGATCATGGCCCGCATCCACGGGCCCTCGAAGCGATGCGCGACCGATGCAAGCTTCTTGCTGAGGGGCGGTGCCGAATGCACGACGGTCGGCGTATCGCGGAGGCCCTTGGAGGCGACGGTGGTGTTCGGCGCAACCGGAGCGGAGCGGACGGCCTGCGTCGCCGGCCGGGCACGCTGCGGGGCGGGCTCCGGTTCGATGTCGCGGGCGTAGGACAGGAGCGAGTCGCCGGGCTTGCCTTCGCCATATCCGGGAGGCGCTGCGAACGGCCCGATGCTGCCGGTCGAGGCCTCAGACGGCGCATCCGGCCGTCCCGACCAATAGCCGCGCGAGAGAATGATGTCGTTCGGGGTGTTCGCGGCCAGCGCGAAGGCGCCCGGGATCGGCGCCGGCGGGCGCGGCGGGTCGAACTCAGACGAAGCGACCTGAACAGGAGCCGGGGCGGCGGCCGGTCGTGCTTTCGGCAGCGGGGCTGCAAAGGCAGCCTGCGCCGGTTTGCCGCCCGGTAGAGGAACGAGCTGCTGAGCCGCTGCAACCACCGTGTCGCGGCCGCGCGAAGCGGCGGAGGCGGCCTGTGTCGGCGCCGCTGCAGGCTGTGCGGCCTCCGGAGCGTCCTCGTTCGCGGCCGGCTTCGGCTTGACGCCGAACAGGCGGGCGAGCGGGTTGGCTGACGCGATGCGCGGCGAATCCGAGCCCCGCTTGGCCAGATCGGCCTGCGCCACCGCAAAACCCGCCAGCGGCTTGCCGTCGAGCGGAAGATGCACGGTGCGTCCGTCCGGGAAAACCCGGGCCAGCTGGTCGCGGGTCATGCGCGGCCAATGCCG
>JAEZBA010000283.1 GCA_023430245.1 Pseudomonadota bacterium | reverse complement strand
GTCAAAGGCCCGCCGAAAGGCGGGCCTAATCTTTTGCGTAGGCGTGCGTTTGCTTGGAGCGAACTGCGTCCACGCTGATACGTTGATGAGTTCCACGTATGCGCTTTCGTTCAAAGGATGGCCGATCATGAACAAGCCCCTCATGGCAGTGGCAGCAGCATGTTTCGCCGTGCTGCTGGGCATGCCCGCTCATGCGGAAATCCGGTCCAAGCCCGCCGGGTTGAACAGTGTCAACACCGCGGCACAGACTTCGGAGATCTCCTCGCAGCGCCGCTATCACCGTCGCTATTACGGTCCGCGCCGCGCCTATTGGGGTCCGCGACGGGCTTACTGGGGCCCGCGGCGCGCCTATTGGGGCCCCAGGGCCTATTGGGGACCGCGCCGGGTTTACTGGGGCCCGCGCCGCGTGTGGTGGGGCCCGCGCTATTACTGGCGCCCGCGCCCGGTCTATTTCGCGCCGGCTCCGGTCTATTGGGGCCCGCGCCCCTATTGGGGACCGCGCGCTTATTGGGGCGGGCCGGTGATCAGTGTCGGGTTCGGACCGCGCTGGTGGTGGTGACGGCACGTGTCGACTGAAAAAGGAAAGGCCCGCGTGAGCGGGCCTTTCTGGTCGGTCAGGAGCGCCGCAAAGCAGGCGGCATCATTTCCACTCGCGGACGTCGACGAAATGACCCGCAACCGCAGCTGCGGCGGCCATCGCCGGCGACACCAGATGGGTGCGGCCCTTGAAGCCCTGACGGCCCTCGAAGTTGCGGTTCGAGGTTGAGGCGCAGCGTTCTTCCGGACGCAGCTTGTCCGGATTCATCGCCAGGCACATCGAGCAACCGGGCTCGCGCCATTCGAAGCCGGCCTTCAGGAAGATCTTGTCGAGGCCTTCGGCTTCGGCCTGCTCCTTCACAAGGCCTGAGCCCGGCACGATCATCGCGTTGACATTGGCGTTGACGCTCTTGTCCTTCACGATGCGCGCGACCTCGCGCAGATCCTCGATGCGGCCGTTGGTGCAGGAGCCGATGAACACGCGGTCGAGCTTGATGTCGGTAATCTTCGTCCCCGGCTGCAGGCCGATATATTCCAGCGCCCGCTTCTTGGAGAGACGCTTGGCCTCGTCGGCGATGTCGTCGGGATTCGGCACCTTGCCGGTGATCGATATCACGTCTTCGGGGCTCGTGCCCCATGTGACCAGTGGCGGCAGCTTGGCGGCGTCGAGCCGGATCTCGTGATCGAAATACGCGCCGTCGTCCGAGCGCAGCATGTCCCAGTAACGCAGTGCGCGATCCCAGTCGGCGCCCTTCGGCGATTTCGGACGATCCTTGAGATAGGCATAGGTCTTCTCGTCCGGCGCCACCATGCCGGCACGGGCGCCGCCCTCGATCGACATGTTGCAGATCGTCATGCGGCCTTCCATCGAGATCGAGCGGATCGCCTCGCCGGCATATTCCAGCGCATAGCCGGTGCCGCCGGCGGTGCCGATCTCGCCGATGATGGCGAGGATGATGTCCTTCGCGGTGACGCCGGGCGGCAACTGGCCGTCGACGATCGCGCGCATGTTCTTCGACTTCTTCTGGATCAGCGTCTGGGTCGCGAGCACATGCTCGACCTCGGAGGTGCCGATGCCATAGGCGAGCGCGCCGAACGCGCCATGCGTCGCCGTGTGGCTGTCGCCGCACACGATGGTCGTGCCCGGCAGCGTGAAGCCCTGCTCCGGCCCGATGATGTGGACGATGCCCTGGCGCTTGTCGAACTCGTTGTAATACTCGAGACCGAAATCGCGTGCATTCTCGGCCAGCACCGCGATCTGCTCGGCGCTTTCCGGATCGGGATTGGGCAATTTGCGATCGGTGGTCGGCACGTTGTGATCGACCACGGCCAGCGTCTTTTGCGGTGCGCGGACCTTGCGGCCGCTATTGCGCAGTCCCTCGAAGGCCTGCGGCGACGTGACTTCGTGAACCAGATGCCGGTCGATATACAGCAGGCAAGTGCCGTCCGGCTGCTCGTCGACCAGGTGGTCATCCCAGATCTTGTCGTAGAGGGTACGGGGTTTCATGGTTGAAATCTCGGCGTGTCGTGATGTCGGTTAAGCGGATGCAGATGAATGCTGAAGCGCGCGCGCGATGCGCAGCGCTCATTGCTTCAAAGGCCGGCCTGAATGCATGCGGTCATGCGGCCGAAAAAACGGCCGGGCAGGCGGTCGTGATCCCGCAGGACGAAGGCGAAGGGCCCTATGAAACCGCTCAAGCGCATGGCGGCGATATAACAATTCCAGACTGAAGCCGCAATGAAGGCGAATGCGGCGGCGCCGCCAATAAAAATGGCCGGGCGCAAGCCCGGCCATGATTCATCCCGGCGAGGCCGAAAGATTACTCGGCCGCGACCTTTGCAGCGGCTTTCGCCGCGCCGGTATTGGTGCTGCTGCCATGACGGGTCTGGGCTTCGGCGATACGGGCCGACTTGCCGCGCAGCTCGCGCAGATAATACAGCTTGGCGCGACGGACCTTGCCGCGGCGCACCACCTTGATCGAATCGATCATCGGCGCATAGAGCGGGAACACGCGCTCGACGCCTTCGCCGTAGGAGATCTTGCGCACGGTGAAGCTCTCGTTCAGTCCGCCGCCGTTCCGCGCGATGCACACGCCTTCATAGGCCTGAACGCGCGAGCGCTCGCCTTCCTTGACCTTCACATTGACGATCACGGTATCGCCCGGCTCGAAATCCGGAATCTCGCGGCCGGCGGAGAGTTTCGCCACCTGTTCCTGGTCGAGCTGCTCGATGATGTTCATGACGGTATCTCCGGTTCGGTCGGCGGCGCCGGGTCTCGGTGCGCGAAAACGCTCGCATCACCGACATGCACGGCACGGCAAAATGGGGCGCAGAAGGGGGACGTTTCGTCCGGTTCCGGGGCGGGTTCTAGTCGAAAGACAGTGACTTGTCACCCATCACTTGGG
>JAEZBA010000267.1 GCA_023430245.1 Pseudomonadota bacterium | reverse complement strand
TGGTTGAGGTCCTCGCGCTTGAAATAGATCTTGGCGCCGCCGAACTTTTCGGTGAGGCGTTCGGCGAAATACAACGGCGATGGCCGGCCGACGAAATGCGCAAGGTGGCGGTCCATCTCCTGCTGATAGGCAGGGTCCGCCTTGGCGGCGTTGTAGGCCGCTTCCAGCTCGAGAATGTTCGGCATCAGGGTCTCGGCGACGAAGCGTCCGCCATAGATGCCGAAATGGCCGCGCTCGTCGGGTCCGGTGCGGAAGGAATTCGGCTGCTGAATCGTCATATGCTGCTCGCAACTGTCGTCCGTGCCGCATCCGCCGCGCGCACCGCGCGGATGAAAGCCATGACTTTCGTGGGATCCTTGACGCCCGGCGTCAACTCGACCCCGGACGACACATCGACCGCGGGCGCACCGGTTACCTCCAGCGCCTGGCCGACATTGCCCGGATCGAGCCCTCCGGAAAGCATGAAGGGGAGCCCCGGATCAAGGCCTTTCAGCAGGGTCCAGTCGAACGGCCGCCCCAGACCTCCCGGACGGGTGGCATCCTTGGGGGGACGGGCATCGAACAGGAGCCAATCGGCCGCGGCGGCATAGGCCGGAACGGCATCGAGATCGGCCGCCGTCTCGACCGGCAGGGCCTTCATGACCGGCAGGCCGAACCGCGCTTTCAACGCCCTGACCCGCTCCGGGCTCTCGTGGCCATGGAGCTGGAGCATGTCCGGCGCCAACGCAGCCACGATCGCGTCGTGGAACGCATCGTCGGCATCGACGGTCAGCGCGACCTTGCGCGCGCGGCCCCGCACCTGCGTCCCGAGGTCGCGTGCGAGGTCGAGCGACACATGACGCGGCGACGGCGGAAAGAACACGAAGCCGACCAGGTCGGCGCGCTCCGACAGCGCGGCGTCAAGCGCCCCGGCCGTGGTGAGGCCGCAGATTTTAATGAGGGTGGTCACCGGCCTGAATGCTCGACAGTGGCGATGAGGCCGTCCAATTGCGCGATCAGAGGATCAAGCCTGTTCTTGATGACGCCTGCTATAATTTCCAAATCAATTTGCCAGTACGAATGAATGATGATGTTCCGCAACTCCACTGCCTCCCGCCACGGCAAGTCGGGAGCGGCATTCTTCACTTCAACAGAAACCTTGTTGAGCGCTTCTCCGACAACTGCAAGATTGTAAAGAGCGGCGTGCTGCGGCTGGTCGGCTTCGGCGAGGGATTCGGCAGATAACCCACCCGCGTTCGCTTGAGCAAATTTTGCGAAATCTCGCGCATCACGCAACCGCTGGAGATCGTCCCTCTTCATATAGCTTCGGCGAGCCGGGGAAATTCTTCGGCTTCGCGACCCTTCAGTCCGCTCTCCAGGACGATGCCGACGGGCCGGCCAAGTCGATCTCCAAGATCGACTTCAGCGCCTGCAAGTCCAAGCAGATCAAGCCCCGGCTGCTTGTGGGCTAGAAATTCCACCGCATTCTCCACATCGTACATGTGTCCCACGCTGCCGCGCGGCAGCAACCCGATAATCTTGATCGGGTATTTCTGCTCGATCGCGGCGATATGCATGCGCAAGATCGAGCGGTTGATATCGGGTGCGTTCATGGCCGTAGGTCCGGCACCCAATATAGTGCCACCGCGCAGCTTTGTCTGCCCTCACGCCGACAGCTGCTTCCAGACCAGCATGGCCGCGGCGAGATCCTCGATCGCGGTCCCGACCGACTTGAACAGCGTGATCTGCGAGGCCGAGGTGCGGCCCTTGACCTTGCCGCGGGTGAGGTCGAACAGATCGCCTTTGATCGCCTTCGCATCGATGATTTTTTTCTTCATCGGCATGACGATGTCGCCCGCTTCCTTGGCCGCGCCGGCGCGGGTATCGACGAAGTTGCGCGCTCGCTTGACCGCCTGGTCGGCGGCCTCGCGCATTTTCGGCGTGAAGCCGCCGACCAGATCGAGATGCGCGCCCTTCTTCAGCCAGGCGCCCTGGATCAGGGGCTGCGCCGACAGGGTTGCACACGAGACGATATCGGCCTCACGCACCGCCTCCTCCAGCGTCTCGGCGATGTCGACCTCAATGCCTGCAACCGCAATGCCGAACCCCAGCGACACCGCCCGCGCGCGGGTGCGGTTCCAAAGCGTCACCCGCTTGATAGGACGCGCGCTGATATGCGCGCGGATCAGATGCGGCGCCAGCGCGCCCGCTCCCACCATGACCAGATGCGAGGCATCCTCGCGCGCGAGATAGCTGGCGGCCAGCGCCGACGCGCACGCCGTCCGCCACGCGGTCAGCGCGCGGCCCTCCAGCATCGCCAGCGGCTCACCGGTTTCGCCCGACAGCAAGAGGTATTGTCCGTAAACCGATGGACGCTGTGTCTTGGCATTGTCCGGAAACACGGTGACGATCTTGCAGCCGACATAGGGTGCGGCATCCGCCTTCCAGGCCGGCATCAGGAGCAGGGTCGCATCTGCGCCCGCCGTCGGGATAGTGTGATGATGGCGCACCGGCACCGCAATTTCGGAGCGGAAGGCTTCACCGATCGCGTCGATCAGCGCCCGGTAGGTCAGCGCGTTCTGGATATCGTCGGCAGAGACAATGCGCATAGCCGAAGCGGATTAGCCGTTTGCCGATGAGCGATAGACGAGCCGCGCCGACTTGTTCGGAACCGGAGCGTCGAACCTGTCGTCAAACCGCTCCTCGAGCCTGGAATTCAACGTCTCGATTTCGCGGCGCAGCGCTGTCACATCGGCATCGCGCTGCCTTGCCGCGCGGCGATAACCAGACTGCCGCAGCCATGCGGCAACGCCGCCGATGATGACGCCGAGGATCACGAGAACGAAAATCAGAACGAAAAGCGGAATGCTGACCGACGCCGCCGGCGCCGCTGCGTTGAACGGATCGAAGGACACCGTCACGATCTCGCGGTTGGCGACCGCGAACATCAGAATGATGATCGCGAGCGGGACGAGTACGAGCCAGAAGACGAGCTTGCTGAGCATTGGAGCTTCCGTTGGCCGCGATTGCGGAACCCGCCTGCAGCGTGGACCCGCAATCCATAACATCCGGTGAGTTTAGGGAATCCGGGCCCGCCCGCCTACATTTTGCTTCAAGGGGC
>JAEZBA010000285.1 GCA_023430245.1 Pseudomonadota bacterium | reverse complement strand
AGGCAGGTGATTTCGCAATATACTGCGCAGGAGGTCTACACGTCCCGCGAGGCGATCCAGGAGCGAGTGCGCGACAACGCCCGCAAGGCGCTGAGCGTCAATCTGAACAAGCTGGTTCAGCCTGAGGCGATGGAGCAGCCGGATCCGAGGAACTACAACGACGTCCTGCAATATTCGATCCAGATCATCGATACGCTCGTGCTGAGCATCGAACTGCCGCCGGCCATCGTTGCAGCCATTAACCGCCAGACCGAGCAGTTCTACCTGATTCAGGAATACCGCTACCGCGTCGAGCGCGAAGCGCAGGAATCCCGCCGCAAGCAGATCGAGGCCAACGGTATTGCCGCTTTCCAGCAGACCGTCGGTCAGGGCATTACGGACTCCTATCTGCGCTGGCGCGGCATTGAGGCCACGCTCGCCTTGTCGCAGTCGCAGAACTCCAAGATCGTCGTGATCGGCGGCGGCAAGGACGGTCTGCCGATCATTCTCGGCAATGTGGACAATCCCGCCGGGACCGCGACTCCGCCACGAAAGGATGCTGCACCCACTCCGCCGACCGACACGGTGCCGGGTGCCTACGCCCCGGCGCAGGCGGTGCCGCGCGCGTTCGCCCCGCAGGCCTTGCCGCGCGAATTTGCACCTCAGACGCCGCCGCCGACAAGCTCGCCGACGACAGGGGTGGCGCCGACCGTAACCTCGCCGACCACTGTGGTGGTTCAGCCGGGTGCGGCGGTGAATGTGAACACGCAGCCCAGCGCATCGCCGCAGGTGCAGCCCGGACCGGGCGAAAAGCCCGCGGCGACGCCGGAGCCGGGCGCCGCCAACAGGCCGGGTGCGAAGCCGGAAGCCTCCCAAAAGCCTGCGGTCTTCAATCCGTTTGACCTGTCCAGCTACGAGTCGGTGCTGTCGCGCATCACCGGGGGATCGCGCCCGGCCAACCAGCAGGATGGCGCCGAAGCCCCGGCGACCAAGCCGGCGGCGTCCGAGAAGCGGTAGCAGAGGCCATGGACAGCACAATTCAGGTCACACGTTGTGTCCGACAAACCCGAAATCGCGGTGGTGGGTGAGATGGCCCGGTGGCGTGGGATCAGGCGTAGGAGGACGGCCGGCGTGGCCGATGCGCAAGCCGCTCAAGCGGTCGAAGCGGATTTGAGCTCGCGGGCCGCATGGCGATTGCTGACGCGCCGCCGCCGGATCTACATCCTGTTGATCGAAACCTTTCTGATCCTGGGCGTGGCCCTGATCGGCCATATCACCGGCCGCGAACTGGCGCGCCGCCAGCTGGAGCAGCGTGAACTGACCATCCAGCAGCTTCGCGAGGAAAGGCAGCAGGTCAGCGCGGAACTGAACACACGCGCGGACCGAATCCTCACGTTGCAGACGCGTTTGAACCACGTGCAGGGCGTACTGGATGGGATCGTCCCATCGGAGAACATCTACGTGGTGTTGCCGAACCAGTCGCTGATTGTCGCCGGCGGCGGGGTGACGGTCGGCCTCATGAATGCGCCGACCATCCAGGGCGTGAATGTCAACATCAACGGCAAGCGATACCTCGCGGCCGCCGGCGACGTCATCACCGTTAATGTCAGCGACACCCGGACGTGCCGCGTCACGGTTCAATCCTTTGATATGTTCAAGGCCGTTCTCCACGCCACATGTGCGGAAGAGTTGAGATAGATCGCAGGCCGGCCGACGCCGCTATTCCCAGATGAGGACGTTGGGCAGGGTGTCGTCGCGCTGTCGCAGCAGCGTGTAGCCAACTCCGGCGAGCCCGCGGAACAGACCAAGATTGAAGCGTTGGTTGCCGCTATTCCAGCGGTAATCCCCGGTTGAACCGGCGGCCTGGACGATTGCGGCCAGGCGGTTCGCCGCCGCCTCGCGAATGTCCGGACGGCCGAGCGCCTCGCCGGCTTCGCAGAGAAACTCTACGTTGCCGAGCGTGCCGCAGCAGAGGGTGTCGAGCTCCGTCGGCCAGGCCTGATCGACGCCGGCGAGCGCATGGCGGATATCGTCCCGCAGCGTTGCGGGGTCAATCTTGCCCTGTTTCAGCAGGGCGGCGCGCGCAAGTCCGATCCCCGGTGCGCCGTGACACCAGCGGCAGGCCCAGCCGGGTTCGTCCGCATGCCGCCGGTCCGGCCAGTTGTGACGGTCCGCATCGTAGGTCGAATTCTCGAAGGCGAGTGCTTCGGATGCAGCTTGCTGAAAGTCGTCGCGCCCGGTCGCGGCAGCGAGCGACGCCAGCGCCAGCGCGAAGCCGGCGGCGCCATGGGACATTCCGTTGAGCGCGTTCGGGCCAAGGCCGTGCCCCACCCAGCTCCGCAATCCCTCCGGGCCGGCGCGCTCCTGGCGCAGAAGATGTTCGCCGCACCGGATGGCGCGCGCCAGCACGTCAGGGGCCAGCGTATCGCGGTGGAGCCGCAGCAGGCCGAGAATGGCGCCGGCGCTGCCCCCGAGTGCATCGAGCCGCTTGTCCGCCGCGATCAGTTCGTCCGTCATCAGGGCCGATGCCGCATGGGCGTCCGCCAGCACGTCGGCGTTGTCGAGGCTCCTCGAAATGACCGTCAGCGCGTAAACGAGCGAGCCGAGGCCGGTGGCACCGCCGATCCCGAGCGAGCGGGCGAAGCGGGCTGCGTTGCGGTCCTTGAGCTTGCTGCGCAGATGGCTCAGGGCGGCGAGCGCCAGTTCGGCTGATTGGGCATGCCCGGCAACGGCCGAATGCGCCGCCAGGAAGACCGCGATGCCGGATACGCCATTGTAGAGATCGGGGCCCAGCGGTGCGAGCTGGAACACCTCGGCGTCGCCCATCCAGTCGAGACCGATCCACGACGCGGACCCGCCCCGGCGGATCGCCTGCGCGGCTATTTCGGCTGCGATACGATCGGTTTCCGAGGCAAACGCCGTGTCGGTTGCTGTCACATCCGATTTCAGCAGCGACCGGAATGCGTCCGCAGAATTCGCGGGCTTGGTCGGTGTAGTATTCGCCCTGATAACGGCAGTCTGCCAGGCAACCTCGCGCTCGTCGAAATCGCGCAGGCGAGCCTGCGCGCGTTCAAGCGCGGTGGGTCCGCTGAAGGTCGCGACGGGGCCTTGGAAGTCGCTGACCACGTGCCCGTCGCTTGGCAAGACGAAATGCGGGACGTTGAGCGCAAGCAGAGCGGATCGTTCGGCGCGATGGAACGGCCAGTTCGGGTCGGAGGTCCCGTCCCAGTCGGACAGCCGTGCGATAAAATCCGCCTGGGCAGACCACGCTCCGCCGTCGTCCATGCTCCGGTGGGTTTTGAGCCGTTGCAGCAGCATTGAATAGAACCGCGTCGGCCGCACCACCTTGCGGACCGGCACTCCGGCAAAACCCTCGAACAGGCGTCCCTGGTCCGCTCCGCGCGTCCGATGCGACAAGAACCGGGCATAGTCCTCGAAGCCTGCCACGAGGGCATCGACATGGTCGCGGAATCGCGCGTAACGGCCGTCGACATGCGGTAAATTCGGATTCGCCGTGTCGACCTGCTTGGTTCGGGTCGGCCGCATGGTGTCGGTGTTGATGTCGATCCAGGATATCTTGACCTTGGAATTCCAGTCGGCGGTCAGGGCCCCCATCGCAAACACCGACGTGTCCGGCGCGCGGCCATAAGCGGGCAGGATGCCGACCGCCATCACCGAATTCGCGATCATGTCGGCGGCGGCATCGGCGGCGGCGCTTTCGGCCACCGGCGCTTTCGGCGCCCCGCCGGGTGGCGGCAGGATGGT
>JAEZBA010000196.1 GCA_023430245.1 Pseudomonadota bacterium | reverse complement strand
ATCGATCACCTGTTGCTGTCGCCGCGGGCCGCCGACCGGCTCACCGCCGCCGGCATCGACAAGCATGTACGCAACTGGGAAAAGCCGTCCGACCATGTGCCGGTCTGGATCGACCTCGATTTGACGGCGAGATAGCGCCACTCGGGGCAGCCCGCATCGGCAGGACGGCCTCACGCTCAGTCCCGCCGGCCCTTCATGTAATTCTCAAGATAGAGAACGGCCATCTGGCGCTCGCCGTCGGTGGCCTGCTTGAACGCCGCGTCATACATCTCGACGACCCACTTCTCGCTCGCAGCACTCTCACGCGCGAGCGTGAGCCACATCAGGCCACGCGCCGCCTGACGCGGCACCACGTCGCCCTTGAAGATGAGGTGGCCGAGCAGCGCCTGGGCACGCCCCTGCCCCTTGTTGGCCGCCAGATTCAGCCAGCGCAGCGCCTGACGCGGATCCTTCGAAACCCCTTTGCCGTCCAGAAACAGTCTGGCCAGCGAGTACTGCGCGTCCGGATCCCCGAAATACGAGGCGGCGTAGGAATACATTTCGCGTGCGCGCGCCGGGTCGGCCTTCACCTCGGTATTGGCGATGCCGTCGAGATAGTAATGGCCGAGCTGGACGAAGGCGTTGGCGACGAAGCGGGCCTGCGGCAGATGCGGCGCTTCCTCGGCATGGGTGTTGGCGATCCGGCTGAAGAACTGAAACGCCCGCAGCTCGTTCCGGGGAACGCCGTCGCCGACGGCATACATGCGGCCGAGCTTCCATTGCGCGAGCGCGTATCCATGATCGGCGGCGTATTGCAACGACGACAAAGCCTTGTCGTTCTCGCCGGCCTTCAGGGACGCCGCGCCGGACCGGAAGGCCTCGATCGGAGTCACCGCGGGCCTGGTATTCGCCGGCGTCGTGGTTCCGTCGAACGCGAACGCCGGCGCGAGCCAGAGCGCGCAGGTCAGAGTGCTGAGACGCGCGAGATTATTCATCCGCATAGCTGATCTTCTCAGCCTTCGCGCCGGGATGGGTGATCGCGCCACTGACGGCGGGTCCAACCTGCTGCGCGTATTTCCAGAGATAACCGGAGCCGTGGCCGTTATCGCGTGATGCCCACGTCGCCCGGCGCTTCGCCAATTCATCGTCGGACAGCTTCACATTCAGGATACCGTTCTCGGCATCCAGTTCGATGATGTCGCCGTCACGCAGCAGCGCGATCGGGCCACCCGTAGCGGCTTCGGGGCCGACATGGCCGACGCAGAAGCCGCGGGTCGCACCGGAGAACCGACCGTCGGTGATCAGGGCAACCTTGTCGCCCATGCCCTGGCCGTAGAGCGCCGCCGTGGTCGACAGCATCTCGCGCATGCCCGGACCGCCGCGCGGACCCTCGTAACGAATGACCAGAACCTCGCCTTCCTTGTAAGTACGATTCTTAACCGCCTCGAAGCAGGCCTCCTCGCCGTCGAAGCAGCGCGCCGGGCCGGTAAACTTCAGATTGTGCATGCCGGCGACCTTCACGATCGCGCCTTCCGGGGCGAGGTTGCCTTTCAGGCCCACCACACCGCCGGTCGCCAGCAGCGGCTTCGACGCAGGATGCACGACATCCTGATCCGGATTCCATTTCACGGACTTCAGGTTCTCAGCAATGGTGCGCCCGGTAACAGTCATGCAATCGCCGTGGAGATAACCGCCGTCGAGCAAAGCCTTCATGACCAGCGGGATGCCGCCTGCTTCAAACAAATCCTTGGCAACATAACGGCCGCCCGGTTTCAAATCCGCGATATAAGGTGTCCTTTTGAAGACTTCCGCGACGTCGAAGAGCGTGAAGTCGATGCCGGCTTCGTTAGCAATTGCAGGCAGATGCAGCGCCGCATTGGTCGAGCCACCGGAAGCGGCGACTGTGGCGGCGGCATTCTCCAATGACTTTCGTGTGACGATGTCGCGCGGACGCAGACCGGAGAAAATGAGGTCCATGACCTTCTCGCCCGCGGTCATGCAGAACTGGTCGCGCATCTCGTAGGGCGCGGGCGCACCGGCCGAATAGGGCAGCGCCAGGCCGATCGCCTCCGACACCATCGCCATGGTGTTGGCGGTGAATTGTGCACCGCACGCACCGGCCGAAGGACACGCCACCTGCTCGAGCCCGAACAGATCTTCGTCGCTCATGGCGCCGACCGAATGCTTGCCGACCGCCTCGAACACATCCTGCACTGTGACCTGCTGGCCCTTGAAGGTGCCGGGCAGGATCGAGCCGCCATAAATGAAAATCGACGGCACGTTCAGCCGCACCATCGCCATCATCATGCCGGGAAGCGACTTGTCGCAACCGGCCAAACCGACCAGCGCGTCGTAGGAATGGCCTCGCATGGTCAACTCGACCGAGTCCGCAATCACCTCGCGCGACGGCAGCGAGGCCCTCATGCCGCCATGGCCCATGGCGATACCGTCGGTCACGGTAATGGTGCAGAATTCGCGGGGTGTCCCACCGGCGGCGGAGACGCCTTTCTTGACCGCCTGTGCCTGACGCATCAGCGAGATGTTGCAGGGAGCAGCCTCATTCCAGCAGGAGGCCACGCCGACCAGAGGCTGATGGATCTGGTCCGTGGTCAGGCCCATCGCATAGAGGTAAGAGCGGTGCGGCGCTCGTTCGGGCCCTTCGGTCACGTGGCGGCTGGGCAACTTACTCTTCAGATTGGTCTTGGCATCCATTTGAACTCGTTCGCGCTCCCCGCCCCGCCTTACGTAACAAACCTCTGTCACGCCGCTATTTCTGACGCTTCCTGTGGGTGAGGCCTATGGCCAAATCGCGGCATGGGGGCAGTGAGACCAAAATGTCTCTAATGTGTGGCTGAGAAGCCACGGGCGAACTCGGCCGCAGGCCTAGCTGCGCGCCTGACGCGAGCCGGATGCGGTGAAAAAAGAACGCAAATCCTGGGCAGGTGGCGGCTCCCCACGATGCTCCGCGGATGATCAGGCCTGAAGCGTGCGCCGCTCGTTTGCGGCTGACGACACCGAGGCGATTGCCGCCGCGATCCGCAGGCGAACCAGCTGATCCTCAAACGGGCTCTCTCCCGGCGCGGCCAGAAGCCAATTCTTCAATGCCCGGATTGAGGCGCGCTCCGCCTCGCTTGCCGGAAAGGCTTTGCGCTTCTGATTGTTGGTTTGCATCGCACCTGCTCCGATTGAGCCGCCAACGGACGAATCAGCAAGTCCGTTCCAACATGCCTGAATCACGATTGCGGGACTTCAGTACCCTCGCATTTTGCGCCGCGGCCACGGTAAACAACCTCGTGGCCCCAACGCTGACTCGCTCCTTCTTCGACCGCTCCGTGCATGAGGTCGCCCCCGACCTGATCGGCGCGACATTCGTATTCGACGGCGCGGGCGGACTGATCGTCGAGGTCGAGGCCTATCACCACACCGATCCGGCCGCTCATTCCTTTGGCGGCATGACCGCTCGCAACGCGGTGATGTTCGGACCGCCGGGCTTTGCCTATGTGTACCGTTCCTACGGCATCCACTGGTGCGTCAATGTCGTGTGCGAAGCGGAAGGCTCGGCCAGTGCAGTCCTGATCCGCGCGCTTCAGCCCATGCACGGGGTGGCCGCGATGCGTCGCAGGCGCGCACTGGAGGACGAGCGCTTGCTGTGTTCGGGGCCAGGGCGTCTGTGCCAAGCACTCGCTATTTCCGACGCGGAGAATGGCCTTCCAGTGAATCGCCCGCCGTTCGAACTGCGCGCGCGCACGACCGATGTTGACATTGTGAAAGGTCCGCGCATCGGCATCACCAAGGCAGCCGATCTTCCCTGGCGCTATGGCCTGAAAGGCTCGCGCTATCTCAGCAAGCCGTTTCGCAACACGGACGATTGACCGGCGTCGCGATTATTTGGCCGCTTCCATTGCACCTGCGGTGTCGAAATACTCGAAAAACTCGATCACCTTGCCGTCGCGGAAGCGCCAGAAATCGATCTTCGGCGTCGCAAAGGTCTTGTTCGAGCGCCGGTGACGCCAGGCGGTCGCCCCGCGCATGACGACCGCATCGCCCTGTGCGACGAATTCCTGCGCGGTGAAATAGATCATCTCCCAGTCTTCGAGCAGCGCCTCGAAATAGCGTCGCAAGTCCGTCCGGCGGTCGTAGAAGGTTGAAAACGGCAGCGCGTCGACGGCGCCCCCGGCCAGTGAGCCGACGCTGACACTGTCGGCCATGAGGCCCATCCAGTGGTCGACACTGCCTCCCTTGCTCTCATTCCACAACGCATAGGCTTCGCGCAGTGCAGCGACGTTATCCGCCTCATTCCCCATCGTATTCCCCCGGGGCAAATTGTTACCACGGCAGACCGCAGAGGCAACAAACCCGTTGCGGCCTGCAGCCAAGCTCGGGGATGTATCTACCCAGCCTTCTTCACGTCCTTGATATCGGTGAAGATCACGCCCGGCGCCCGCTCGCGTGTGTAATCGAGATTGAACTGATTGCGGGCGAGGAAGACCGGATCGCCGTCGAGATCGTCGGCGACGCTGGAACCGTTGTTGCGCACGAAGGTATCGAACGCCTTCGCAGCCTCCTTGGCGTCACCCTTCCCGTCCGGTGCGATCCAGCGCGCCAGCGTGAACTCGCTCTGATCCCAGCTGACCTCGAGCCCGTATTCGTCCATCAGCCGCACCCGCAATACGTCGAGCTGCAGCGGGCCAACCACGCCGACCAGCGCCGGCGAGCCGTCATGCGGCCGGAACACCTGCACCACGCCTTCTTCCGCGAGCTGCTGCAGCGCCTCTTTCAGCTTCTTGGCCTTCATGGCATCCGGCAGCCGCACGCGGCGCAGGATTTCCGGCGCGAAGCTCGGCACGCCAAGGAAGTTGATCTCCTCGCCCTCGGTCAGGGTGTCGCCGATCCGGACCGAGCCGTGATTGGGGATACCGACAACGTCGCCCGCATAGGCCTCGTCCGCCACCGAGCGGTCCTTGGCAAAGAAGAATTGCGGGGCGTTGAGTGCGATCTGCTTGCCGGTCCGGACCTGCTTCACCTTCATGCCGCGCGTGAGCTTTCCCGAGCAAAGCCTTGCAAACGCTATACGATCCCGGTGGTTCGGGTCCATATTGGCTTGGATCTTGAACACGAAGGCCGACATCCGCGGCTCTTCCGCTTCCACCATCCGCTTGTCGGCCTTCTGGTCGCGCGGCGGCGGTGCGACGCGGCCCAGTGCATCGAGCAGATCGCCGACGCCGAAATTCTTCAGCGCCGAACCGAAAAAGACCGGCGACAGATGACCTTCACGGAAGGCCTGCATGTCGAAGCCGCGACAGGCCTCACGCACCAGTTCGAACTCGGCTTCGATCGCGGACGCGTCGAGATTGGGATTGAGCGCGGCAACCTCGCGAATGCTCATCTCGCGCAAGCTACCGGCTTTGCCGGCATCGCCTTCGAGCAGTCGCACCCCGCCGCTTTCGACCTCGATGGTGCCGACAAAGTCCCGCCCCTGCCCGATCGGCCAGTTGATCGGGGTCGTATCCAGCGCCAGCGTCTTCTCGATCTCGTCGAGGATTTCGAACGGGTCGC
>JAEZBA010000023.1 GCA_023430245.1 Pseudomonadota bacterium | reverse complement strand
GTCCGCGCCTTTGCCCAGCACGGCGCCGCGGCGTTTCAGCTTCCCCTGACCGATGTGATGACGCGCAAGGTGCAGACCTGCACGCCGACCGATACGGTCTCGATGCTGATGGAGCAGATGACCGCTGGAAAGTTCAGGCATCTGCCGGTGATCGATGAGGACAAACTCGTCGGCATCATTTCGATCGGCGACGTGGTCAAGTATCGCCTGACCGAGCTTGAATTCGAAAAGGACGCGATGCGCGATTACATCCAGACCGCGTAAGCGCCGGTCTGCGGACGAAGCGTCATCGCCGCTCAGGTGAGAGCGGCGAGCGCATCTTCGATATCGGGAAGCGATCGTTCCGCCGCCTGAACGCCGATCTCAATCGCTTCCTTGGCGCGATGAAAGTCGAACAAGCCGATCTTGCCGGAGCGCGGCGAGATCATGACGTCGGGCGGGTCGCCGGCCAGGCGTGACCGCGTCACCCGATCCTGCATGATGTTGAACGAATCGACCATGATGCTGGCGATGTTCGGGCTGCGCCGGTCGCCGATCAGTTGCCGCTTGAGCAGGAATTCCGGGCTCAGGATGCGTCCCAGTCCTGCAGGGCGCGCCCGTATCTCCGTGAGCAGCCGGGCGTCGTCCGCATCCGGACCGTGATCCGAAATCGTGCCGCCGCGTCCCAGCATATCCGAATTCAGATTGACCGCGATCACCAGCCTCGCGCCGAGCGCACGCGCTGCCGATACCGGGACGGGATTGACCAGCGCGCCATCGACCAGCCAGCGGCCGCCGAGCCGCACCGGCGTGAACAGGCCGGGCAGGGCGTAGGATGCCCGCGCGGCATCGGCCACCCGCCCGCGCGTCAGCCAGATTTCATGGCCGGTGCCAAGTTCGGTCGCGATGCAGGCGCAACGTTTGGGAAGGTCCTCGAGCAGCGCGTCGCCGAATGTTTCCTCGAGACGCTGCGCCAGCCGATTGCCGGAAATCAGGCCCGAGCCGCCGAGACTGACATCGAGATAGCCGAGCACGCCGCGCGTCGTCAGTCCGCGCGCCCATTCGTCGAAGGCATCGAGCTTACCCGCGGCATGACAGGCGCCGACAACGGCGCCGATCGAGGTGCCGACGACGACGTCGGGCTCGATGCCATGTTTCGCCAGGACCTGCAGCACGCCAATATGGACGAAGCCACGCGCGATCCCGCCGCCCAGCGCAAGACCGATACTCGGCTTGGGTGGCACCGCTTTCTCCGCATTTGCTTCCGCCGCGCGGTCACCGTTCACGGCGCGCCGGATCAGGTCCTGCAGCACGGTTCGATCCTTTTGCGGATGATCGCGGCATCGCGCGGCAGACACAAGAGTTTGCGGCGGGAAATTGCGGGGCGGACATCAGCCGCCGAAGCGTGTCACGATCTCCGACAGCGGCGGGCGCGGACGATCCTCCGGCGGCCGCGCCGGATTGCCGATATGCACGAAACCGGCAACGCGTTCGCCATCCGCAAGGCCCATGGCCTTCAGGACCCGCGGGTCGTAAGCATACCACTCGGTGATCCAGTTGGCGGCATAGCCGAGCGCATGTGCGGCCGTGACCAGGTTCATGGTGGCGGCACCGGCGGACAGGACCTGTTCCCATTCCGGAATCTTGGCATGCGGCGCCGCCCGGCTAACCACGGCGATCACCAGCGGCGCGCGCGCCATCCGGTTGCGCTCGAATGCAATCTGGTCGGCAGTCGCGTCGGGGCGGTCCGACCTGAAGGCCTCGGCGATCGATTCGCCGATGACGTTGCGGGAATTGCCCTCGAACAGGATGAAGCGCCAGGGCGCGAGTTTGCCGTGGTCCGGGACGCGCGAGGCGATGGTCAGGATCGTGTCGATTTCAGGCTGTGTCGGGGCAGGCCCATTCAGCTCGATCGGCTTGACGGAACGGCGTGTCGTGAGGAGGGAGAGGGCGTCTGTCATGCCGTTGCGGCTACCACAGGCCGCATGGCGGCACAAATGCCCGCGGGACCGGAGCAGGCTTGAATTCGCCGCGATTTCCGCTGAAAACAAGGTCATGAGGGCGTTGGGAACAATGGCGGGGCGGGCAGGTCCGAGCATGGCATTGGCCGCCGCTGTGCTGGCGCTTGCAGGCTTGGCGCTGTGCGCCGTGCCATCGCAGGCGCAGCCCTTCACCAGCGGTGGAACGGCCCCGATCGGCGTCGCGCCGGCCGGAGCTGCCCCGGGCGAGCCGCAGAGCCTCGCGCCCCCCGGTGCCAGCCTGGTCGCGCCGGGTTCAGACGTACTGCGTCCGCCGGCGCCGATTCCGTTGCCGGTCGCCCCGCTGGTGGCGCCCCAACAGATCGAGCGGCCGCCGCCGATCGCGATCCCGGCTCCCCCGCCCGCAATGGTGCCGGTGGCGCCGCCTGGACAGGTTGCGCTCAGTCTGGTTGCGCGCTTCGGCGCCGACCTGCCGCAGGTTCCCGGCGGCATTCTCTGGCGCGTGTTCCCGGACCGGACCGACCCTGCGGGCGTCATCCGCCCGCTGCGCGAGGACAAGTCTGCCTCACCCACCATCCTGCTGCCGCCGGGTGGCTACATCGTTCATGCCAGCATGGGGCATGCGCATACGCTGAAGAAGGTGCAGTTGCGTTCCGAGACCGTACGAGAGGTGTTCGACATCCCTGCCGGCGGCATCCGCATCGAAGGCAGGGTCGGCGATGCGCGCATCCCGGCGTCGCAAATCCATTTCGATGTCTACAAGGGCAGCCAGTTTGAAACCGGCGACAAACGCGCGCTCAGCCAGAATGTATTGACCGGGGAAGTGATGCTGGTGCCGGAGGGCACCTATCACATTGCTTCGCATTACGGCGACGGCAACGCGGTGGTGCGTTCCGATATCCGCGTGCAGGCTGCGCGTGTCACCGACGTCACCGTCAATCATCGCGCGGCGATTGTCACGCTCAAGCTGGTGGCGGGCAACGGCGGCGAGGCGCTGGCCAATACGCAATGGTCGGTTCTGACGCCCGGCGGCGACGTGATCAAGGAATCGATCGGTGCGTTCCCGCGTGTGGTTCTGGCGGAAGGCGACTATCGTGTCATCGCGCGCAATGAAGGGCGCTCGTTCCAGCACGATTTCAATGTCGTCCCGGGTGTCGATCGCGAAATCGAGGTGATCGCGCGCTGACGGCGTTGCGCTGGACGCCCTGACGGCGACGCTATTCGGAGGCGATGTTGCATCGTCCGCTCGCTCTTTGTGTCGCGCTGGTGCTACTGCCGCTTGCCGGTCCTGGGTCAGGGACCGTTGCGGCCGACGGCCAGCGCGCCGACGACATCGCCAGGATGAAGGCCGAGTACCGGCGTCCGCCGGCGCGGGCTGTCGAGAACGCGGCGCTGGTCGATCTCGGCCGGGATCTGTTTTTCGATCCGATCATTTCGGCGTCGGGCAAAACCGCCTGTGCGACATGCCACCGGCCTGAACTCGGCTGGGCCTCGAACGAGCCGCGCAGCATCACCGATTCCGGACGGCCGACACAGCGCAAGACCCAGGCACTGCTCGGCATCGGTCACGCCCGTCCGCCCTTCGACTGGGACGGGCGCCATGCGACGCTGGAAGCGCAGGCGGTGTCGTCGATCGGCACCGGCTCGATGTCGATGTTCACGACACCGAACGAGGTGAGGGTCGACGACATTGTTGCGCGCCTGCGCGGCATCGAAGCGTATCGCGCCAAGTTCGCCAAGGCTTTGCCCGGCGCGCCGATCAATCTCGACAATGTCGCGATCGCGCTGGCCGCATTCGAGCGCAGTATCGAGCCGGGCGAGGCACCGTTCGATCGCTGGGTCGCGGGCGATGAGACGGCCATTCCCGAGGCGGCGAAGCGCGGCTTCGTCCTGTTCCATACCGAGGCCGCCTGTGCCGGCTGCCATCACGGCTGGCGTTTCACCGACGATGCCTTCCACGATGTGGGGACGAGCACGACCGACCCGGGCCGCGGAGCCGCGCTGAAGCACGACCCGAGGATGCAATTCGCGTTCAAGACTCCGACGCTGCGGTCGGTGGCGCTGCGCGCGCCCTATTTGCATGACGGCAGCGCCGCGACCTTGCGCGATGTCGTCGATCTTTACGTGAAGGGCGGGATCGACCGGCCAAGCCGCTCGCCGATGATCAATCCCTTCGATCTGACCGAGCAGGAGCGCGACGATCTGGTCGCGTTCCTGCAGACACTGACGGGAGAGGGCCAAACAAAGTAGCGCGCAAACGGCGGTCCAGCCGCCGGCATTTTTGCCTAGACCGCCGTCCAGCCGCCGTCATGCGCGATCAGCTGCCCGGTGACATAGCTCGAGGCATCGCTCGCCAGATAGATCACAAGGCCGCGCAGTTCCTTAGCCTCGCCGCGCCGGCCGATCGGGGTGCCGGAAGCGATGGCCTGTTCGAAGCGCTCCTTGTCCTGCTCGCTCCAGTCCGACTTGAAGTGATCGGCAAGCCGGGTCCCCGCACCCTGCCAGCCCGGGGCGATGGCGTTGGCGCGGATATTGTCCTTGCCGTATTCGGCCGCGATCTGCCGGGTCATGCCGACGAGGCCGGCCTTGGTGGCGGCATAGGCCGCGCCCGACACTGGCATGCCGGGATAGAATCCGCCGATCCCGATCAGCGAGGCGACATTGATGATCGAGCCCGCGCGCGCCTGCAGCATCAGCGGGATGACCGCCCGCGTGACCAGGAACGGGCCGGTCAGGTTCACGTCCAGTACCCGCCGCCAGTCGGCGAAGTCGACCTCGTGCAGCCGCTTCGGATAGGGCGCGACCCCGGCGTTGTTGATCAGCACGTCGAGCTTGCCATGCGACGACTGCACCGCACGGCCAAGATGGGCGACCTCGCTCTCGTTGGCGACATCGAACACGATGCGCGAGGCCTTGCCGCCGGTCGAGTGAATGATCGAGACGGTTTCCGTAACCCAGGTCTTGTCGCGATCGGCGCAGATCACGTCGCAGCCGGCGGCCGCAAGACCGAACGCCATCTCGCGGCCCAGACCCGAACCTGCGCCGGTGACCAGCGCCACTTTGCCATCGAGCTTGAACAGCTCCACCGACATCAGGCCGCCTTCGCCACGCGTGCGCGCCGCAGGTCCGGCGGCAGCGCCTCCTCGGCAAGCATCGCGAGCGCCTGATCGAGCGGCATCACCTGCTGGCCTTCCTTGCCGAGGCGGCGGATCGAGACGGTGCGTTCGGCGGCTTCCTTCTTGCCGACGACGAGCAGGGCCGGGACCTTGGCCAGCGAGTGTTCGCGCACCTTGTAGTTGATCTTCTCGTTGCGAAGATCGGTCGAGACCCGTAGTCCCATCGCGGTCGCCGTACGCGCCATCTCGGCGGCGTAGTCGTCGGCATCCGACACAATGGTGCAAATTACGGCCTGTTTGGGCGCGAGCCAGAGCGGCAGGTGGCCGGCATAATGCTCCAGCACCACGCCGAGGAACCGCTCCATCGAGCCGCAGATGGCGCGATGGATCATCACCGGAATCTGTTTCGATCAATCGGGCGCAATATAGAAAGCCTCGAACCGCTCCGGCAGGTTGAAATCGACCTGCGTGGTGCCGCATTGCCAGTCGCGGCCGATGGCATCGCGCAGAACGTACTCGAATTTCGGTCCGTAGAATGCGCCTTCGCCCGGATTGATCGCGGTCCTGATCTTCTGATTGCCGCTGCGCGCTTCGATCTGCTTCAGCACATCCTGCATGATGCCTTCGGCATGATCCCAGGCCTCGTCGGTGCCGACGCGCTGTTCGGGCCGGGTCGACAGCTTCACTGTCATCTCGCCCTCGAAGCCGAAATCGGCATAGGTCGAGAGGATCAGATCGTTGATCTTCAGGCACTCGTCAGCCATCTGCTCGGGCGTGCAGAACACATGGGCGTCGTCCTGGGTGAAGGCGCGCACCCGCATCAGGCCGTGCAGGGCACCGGACGGCTCGTAGCGATGCACGATGCCGAACTCGGCCATCCGCAGCGGTAATTCGCGATACGAGCGCAGCCCGTGCTTGAAGATCTGGATATGGCCGGGGCAGTTCATCGGCTTGATCGCGAACACGCGCTCGTCCTCGGTGTGGTCGCCGGCGGACTTCGCCATGAACATGTTTTCGCGGAACCAGCCCCAATGGCCGGAGGTCTCCCACAGCGACTTGTCGAGCAGCTGCGGCGCGTTCACCTCGGCGTAGTCGCCCTTCAGGCGACGGCGCATATAGGCGACAATCTCCTGGAACATGGTCCAGCCATTGGGATGCCAGAACACCGTGCCCGGACCTTCCTCCTGGAAGTGGAACAGGTCCATCTCGCGGC
>JAEZBA010000022.1 GCA_023430245.1 Pseudomonadota bacterium | reverse complement strand
GGCGATTACGGCTTCGTGTTTCAGCAGCCCAGCCTGATGCCGTGGCGCTCGGTGCTGGACAACGTGCTGTTCACCATGGAAATCCTCAAGCGCAACGATCGCGCCGCGCGCGAGCGCGCCATGCATCTGCTCGATGTCGTCGGCCTATCCGGCTTCCTGCAGGCGCGTCCGCATCAATTGTCCGGCGGCATGCAACAGCGTGTGGCCTTGTGCCGCGCGCTGATCCACCAGCCGAAGCTGCTGCTGATGGACGAGCCGTTCGGCGCACTCGACGAACTGACGCGGCTCGAGATGAACGACCTGCTGCTGCGCATCCGCAAGGAAACCGGCGCTTCGGTGGTGTTCGTCACGCACTCGATCTCGGAAGCGATCTATCTCGCCGACAAGGTGATCGTCTTCAGCCGCCGTCCTGCCCGCGTCGCCACCGAGATTCCGATCGACCTGCCCTATCCGCGCAGCCAGCAGATCCGGTTCACGCCCGCCTTCACCCAGGCCGAACGCCTCGCCAGCATTGCGCTGGGCGTCATTCCGCCAGCCGAGAGCGCAGCCTGATGACGCACCGCCTTGCATCGCAAATCGGTTATCCGCTGGCCGGCACCCTGCTGCTGATCGCGCTCTGGACATTCGTGTGCGTGTACGGAAACCTGCCGACGGTCGTGCTACCGACGCCGGACAAGGTGCTGTACGCCTTCATCGCCCGCTTCGACCTGATCGTGTCGGAAGGCTGGGTGACGCTGAAGGAAACGCTTTACGGCTTCATCCTCGCGCTGGTGGTCGGCATTCCGATGGCAGTCGCGGTTGCCAATTCGCGCGCGCTCAATCTGATGTTCTATCCGCTGCTGATCGGCTTGCAGTCGGTGCCGAAGGTGGCGCTGGCGCCGATCATCCTGGTCTGGCTCGGCACCGGGATGGAATCCAAGCTGGCGATCGTGTGGCTGGTCGCGTTCTTCCCCATCATCGTCGACACCGTTGCCGGCCTGCGCTCCACGCCGCGTGAATTGCTGGAACTGGCACGGTCGCTGCGGGCGTCGCCGATGCAGGTTTTCCTGAAAGTCCAGCTTCCGGCCGCCCTGCCCTTCATCTTCACCGGCGCCAAGGTCGCGATCACGCTTGCGGTCATCGGCGCGGTGATCGGCGAATTCGTCGGCTCCAGCGAAGGACTGGGCTTCCTCCTTCTCAGCGCGACGTCGCAGCTGGATTCCCCGCTCGCTTTCGCGGCGCTGTTCGCGCTCTCTTTCCTCGGGATGTTCGTGTATCTGCTGGTCGAACTGGCGGAGCGGCTGGCGGCGCCCTGGTTGCCGCCGGCGCCGCAGGGGCATTGAGCCATGGCCAAAAAAGCTGTGACCAAGAAAGCCGCAAAAAAACGGGTTGCGACCAAAGCCGCGCCCAAGAAAGTCCGCGCGGCGCCGCGCAAGATTGCAGCGCGCGCACCGCGCAAGTCCTCGCTCGCCGACATGGCGTTTGAGGCGATCAAGGAAAAGATCCTGAAGCTCTATTTCCTGCCCGGCCAGTATCTGAACGAGGGCGCGCTCTGTGCGCTGCTCGATATGGGACGCACGCCGATCCACCAGGCCTTGCAGCGGCTGCAACATGAAGGCCTGGTCGAAGTCATGCCGCGCAAGGGCGTGATCGTGCAGCCCGGCAGCATTTCCGAAATTCTCAAGATTCTCGACTCGCGCGCGACCGTCGAAGCGGAGCTGGCCCGCAACGCGGCCCAGCGGGCGACGTCAAAAGACGTCGAGGAACTGCGGGCACTGGCCCGTACCGGGGCGACCAACGGAAAATCGTCGGAGCTCGACAGTTTCATCGGCGCCGACCGCGACTTTCACCGCAAGTTCGCAGAACTCGCGGAGAATCCGGTGCTGAGCGATTTCGCACGGACGCTGCACGAGCGCTCGATCCGCTACTGGTATCTGCATCTGTGGCAGACGCTCGACGACAAGGCGACGATCCGCCAGCACACCGCAATTGCGGACGCCATCGCGCGCGGCGACGCGGATGCCGCAGCCGAAGCCGTGCGCGCTCATATCGAAAGCCTGCGCACACGCCTTATGCGGGCTCAGGAAGCATCCAGCGGGCGCGGCCCGCTGGCGCTGAAATAATGGGACGAAACGTCAGGGAGCGTCGAAAATGACCGCCTATTCCGGAATACCGAAGCTTGGCGAAGGGGCCATGCCGAGCCTCGATGAAGTGTTGCTGCAGGCCAACGATCTGCCCTGGCGCGAGAAGTCGCTGAAGGGCGTGTCGGAAAAGATGCTGTGGCGCAACGAGGAAACCGGCGCCTCCATCGCGCTGATCCGTTTCGAAAAAGGCGCAGGCATTCCCGCCCCGCACAGCCATGCCTCCAACCAGTTCATGTTCTGCCTGGAAGGCAAATACGAGTATACTGGCACCGGCGTGACGCTGACCGCGGGCAGCTTTTACTGGAACCCGAAAGGCAACGTGCACGGCCCCGCCGTCGCGCACGAGAACACCGTCGTGGTCGAAATCTACGACGGGCCGCATTATCCGATCCGGCCGTCCTGGTACGCCAACGACGAGGACGCCCGCTGATGTCCAAGGCCGCCGCAAGCGCCTCTCCGGATCGTGTGACGGTCGACGCCAAGCGTCTCGGCGAGGCCGTCGCACGCATTTTCGTTGCGCTTGGAATCGCGCCGGCCGATGCGGATCTCGTCGCCGATGACCTCGTCCGCGCCGATCTCGAAGGCGTCAGCTCGCACGGTGTGATGTTGATGCCGATGTATGTCGACCGCATCCTCAAGGGCTCGGTATCGAAGCGCAGCCAGGGCGACGTGGTCAGCGATATCCGCACCGCCATCGTGATCGATGCCGGGGACGCGCTTGGCCAGCTCACCGCGCATCAGGCGGTCACGCTCGCGACCCAGCGGGCTAAGCGCGCCGGCATGGCAATCGTCGCGGTGCGCAACGCCTTCCATTTCGGCACCGCCGGCCGCTATGCGCGCTTGATCGCGGAGCAGAATTGCATCGGCATCGTGATGTCGAACACCCGTCCGCTGATGCCGGCGCCGGGCGGCGCTGAGGCCATCACCGGTAACAATCCGATTGCCATCGCACTGCCAAGCGCAGGCGATTTTCCGGTCGAGGTCGACATGGCGATGAGCGCGACCGCCATGGGCAAGATCAGGCTGGCGGCTGCCGCAGGCCAGAGCATCCCTGCCGACTGGGCGATGGCCGCGGACGGGCAGCCGACCACCGATCCTGCCGAGGCGATCAAAGGGATGCTGGCGCCGGCCGCCGGCCCCAAGGGCTTTGGACTGGCGTTTGTCATCGATCATCTGTGCGGCGGCCTGTCGGGCGGCGCCATCGGCTCGGAGGTCCGGCCGCTTTATGGCGATCCGGCCGAGCCCTATCGCTGCAGCCAGACCTTCATTGCCATCGACATCGGCACGTTTCCGGATGGCGCCGCCTTCCCGCAACGGGTTCACGAACAGGCACAGAAAGTCAGCGCGTCCAAACGCGCTCCGGGCACGGCGCGGGTCTATGCGCCGGGCGAACTCGTCCACAACACGCGGGAATCCAATGCCGGACATTGCACCTTGAGCCGGCAGACGCTGAACGCACTCATCGAGTCCGGCCGCCGCGCCGGAATCGACATCGAAAACGCACTCTGAAGAGGCCGGACAATGAAGAAACAGATCACCTCAGCCAAACTCCGCCAGCCGAACGGGCATTTCTCGCACGCGACATCGATCGCCGCGAAAGGCACCTTCGTCTTCATCTCGGGCATGACCGCGCGGCGTCCGGATGGCTCGATCGCGGGTATCGGCAATGTTGAGGAACAGACGCGGCAGGTCTGCGAGAATGTGAAAGCGGCGGTCGAAGAGGCCGGCGGCACGCTGGACGATATTGTTCGTGTCGATGTCTATGTCCGCAACATGGAGCATTTCGACA
>JAEZBA010000625.1 GCA_023430245.1 Pseudomonadota bacterium | reverse complement strand
GGCTTCGCGGTCGCCTCAGCCGTGGGGTCCGGCTTCCTGGTGCTCTTCTTGGCCGGCGGCTTTTGTCCGATCGGAGTCGGGAAGGCCTGCGGCGCCGAAGACGAGGGCTTCTGCGCAGGCTTGGCCGCGACAGCCGGCGCCGGAGCAGTCGGCTGCGTGCCGCGGATTGCGGGAGCCGGCTGTGCGGCCGCTGGCGCGGGTGCAGCCGGTGTGGTGGCGACGTTGTTCTTCTTCTTCGATTTCTTGCCGGCGGTTCGCGGCTCCTCAGCCGGGACCGAACCCTTGGATGCGCCGAGGAATACCTCGATCGTCGGCGATGTCGGCGTGTAATCGCCCAGCAGCGCCGACGGCTTGGTGTTGGCGGTGCGCAGGCTGGACAGCATCACCGCTTGCGGAGAATTCGGGTCGAGGCCGGGCGGCAGCGCGGCTTCCGCCTCATCTTCGAGGTCTTCGGATTCGCGGGCCGGACGCTTGCGCTTCTTGCCGCAGATTTCCTCGCGCAGGTTCGGCGGAGCGGCGTTGACCGGCTGCAAGGTGTTCACGGTTCCCATCGACGGCGTCAGCCAGGAGAAGCCGCCGGTCGAGAAGCCGCGTTCCAGCATCTGCGCGACCCTGACGGCGCGTACGCCGCCGGACGGGGCACCCAGCATCACTGCGATCAGGCGCCGGCCGTTGCGCTTGGCCGTGACCACGACGTTGAATCCGGATGCGCAGATGAAGCCGGTCTTCAGGCCGTCGGTTCCGGGATAGCGGCCGAGCAGCGTGTTGTAGTTGCGCATGATGCGCTTGCCGAACCTGATCGCCGAGATGTTCCAGTAGTACTCGTATTCCGGCAATTCATTATAGACCGCGCGCGCCAGGATCGCCTGGTCGCGTGCCGAGGTGACCTGTTCGTCGGCTGGCAGGCCGTTCGGATTGACGTAGGTGGTCTGGGTCATGCCGAGCCGCGCGGCGGCCTGGTTCATTTCCTCGGCGAAGGCGGCGATCGAGCCGGATACGCCTTCGGCCAGCGTCACCGACATGTCGTTCGCCGACTTGACCATGATGGTCTTCAGCGCGTTGTCGACGGTGATCTTGGAGCCGACCTTGAAGCCCATCTTGGTCGGCGCCTGCGCCGCCGCATTCGGCGACACCGTCAAGAGCGTATCGAGCGACAGCCGCCCGGCCTTGACCGCCTTCAGCGTCACATAGGCGGTCATCACCTTGGTGACCGATGCCGGATACCAGGGATGAGTCGCATTCTCCGAATGCAGCACGCGGCCGGTATCGGCTTCGATCAGCAGCATGGCCTGGGCGGACGCACGATCGGGCGATAGCCCGACAAGGGCGGCGGCGAGGCCGAGAGCAAACGGAACCGAACGGAAGAGGGCCGAATTGCCAAAAGTCACGAGCTAGGGTCCGGGTTTCTGGTTTCGGCCCATCGGAACGAACCTGGATGTGATTTGCCGGCAACTTACGCCGAACGCGCTCCGGAACGCAAAGCGGAAGGCCCGGAACCGCTGGTTTTTTGCTACCGTGCGCTTGCACATCCACCAAGAAAGCGACCAAAGTTCGACGGCTCAACAGAGGACCCGTCATGACCGCCTGTATCGTCGGTTTTGCCCACAGCCCGTTCGGCAAGCTCGATGCCGAGACCGTCGAAAGCCTGATCGTGCGGGTCGCCACCGATGCGATGGCCGATGCCGGGATCGCGCCCGGCGATGTCGACGAGATCGTGCTCGGCCATTTCAATGCAGGGTTCTCGCCGCAGGACTTCACCGCGTCGCTGGTGTTGCAGGCCTCGCCGGACCTGCGCTTCAAGCGGGCGACCCGGGTCGAGAATGCCTGCGCCACGGGTTCGGCCGCGGTCCATCAGGGGCTGAAGAGCATCGCCGCGCGGTCGGCCCGGATCGTGCTGGTCGTCGGTGTCGAGCAGATGACCACGACACCCGGTCCGGAGATCGGCAAGAATCTGCTCAAGGCCTCCTATGTGCGCGACGAGGCCGATATCGAAGGCGGCTTTGCCGGCATCTTTGGCAAGATCGCCGGGCTGTATTTCCAGAAATACGGCGACCAGTCCGACGCGCTGGCGATGATCGCGGCCAAGAACCACAAGAACGGCGTCGGCAACCCTTACGCGCAACTGCGCAAAGATCTGGGCTTCGACTTCTGCCGCAAGGAGAGCGACAAGAATCCGTTCGTGGCCGGGCCGCTGAAGCGCACCGATTGTTCGCTGGTCTCGGACGGGGCGGCCGCACTGGTGCTGGCCGATGTCGAGACTGCGCTTCGGCTGGACAAGGCCGTCGCGTTCCGCGCCGCGCAGCATGTGCAGGATTTCCTGCCGATGGCGAAGCGCGACATTCTCAAATTCGAGGGCTGTTCGCTGGCCTGGAAACAGGCGCTGGCCCAGGCCGGCATCGCACTCACCGATCTCTCCTTCGTCGAGACCCATGACTGCTTCACCATCGCCGAACTGATCGAATACGAGGCGATGGGCCTGGTGCCGGAGGGGCAGGGCGCGCGCGCGATTGCCGAGGGCATCACCCAGAAGGACGGCAAGTTGCCGGTCAATCCATCCGGCGGGCTGAAGGCCAAGGGTCACCCGATCGGCGCCACCGGGGTGTCGATGCATGCGCTGACCGCGATGCAACTCCTCGGTAAGGCCGGCGATATCCAAGTGAAGGACGCGAAGCTCGGCGGCATCTTCAACATGGGCGGTGCCGCGGTGGCGAACTACGTGAGCATCCTGGAGCGGATCAGATAGAGCGAGCTCCCTGCTTCTTCACCCTCCCCCTTGTGGGGAGGGTCGATCGACTGAGCGAAGCGAAGGAGATCGGGGTGGGGTGATTGCTATGGGCAGGCCGCTGCGAATTTAACAAGGACCCCACCCCGCTCGCTTCGCTCGCGACCCTCCCCACAAGGGGGAGGGTGAAACGCAGTCTGCTACTCCGCCGCGTCTTCCGCTTCCGCCTTTTTCTCCGCAATCAGAAACTGCGAGCGCGCCAGTTCGGCAAATGCGCCGCCCCGCGCCACCAGTTCGTCGAAACTGCCGCTCTCGATCACGCGGCCGTCTCTGAACACGAGAATGCGGGTAGCATTGCGGATGGTCGCGAGCCGGTGCGCGATCACGAAAGTGGTGCGGTTCTTCATCACCTCGTCGAGCGCGGCCTGTACCTTGGTCTCGGTGGTGGCATCGAGCGCCGATGTGGCTTCGTCCAGGATCAGGATCGGCGGATTCTTCAGAAGCGCGCGAGCGATCGACAGACGCTGGCGTTCACCGCCCGACAGGAAACGTCCGCGCTCGCCGACCACCGCGTTCAGCCCGTCCGGATTGCGGGCGACAAAGTCATAGGCCTGCGCGCGTTTCAGTGCGTCCATCATCTCGTCGTCGGTCGCGTCGGGTTTGCCGGTGGTGAGGTTCTCGCGGATCGAGCGGTTGAACAGCAGCACCTCCTGAAACACGACACCGATATTGCGGCGAAGCGCGGTCAGCTTCATTTCGCGCAGGTCGATATCGTCGATGGTGATGCGGCCGGATTGCGGATCGAATACGCGATGCAGCAGCGCGAGCGCGCTGGTCTTGCCGGCGCCGGTCGGGCCGACGAGTGCGATCACTTCACCGGGCTGGGCGGTGAAGGAGAGATCGGCGATTGCGGCGCGCTTGCCGTCATAGGAGAACGAGACATTGTCGAACTCGACCCGTCCGGTCAGGCGACCGGGATCGATCGCCTGCGGCGCGTCGCGCACCTCCGGCACGGTATCGAGCACATCGAAAAATTCCTGCAGCCGCGGCGCCACCATGAACACGCTGTTGATGAAGCCGGCGACCTGTTCGAGCCGGGCGACCAGCATGGTGGCGAAACTCATGAACATGACGATTTCGCCGATGGTGGTGAGACCCTGGAAGAACAGCCAGGTGCCGACGATGAAGATCGCCAGCAGGGTGATCGTGGTGGAGGCGCGCGTGAGCACCGTCATGATCGCCCACCACGACAGCACCGGCATCTGCGCGCCGAGCAGCCGCTCGACCACCATCTTCAGCCCCATCACTTCGGCTTCGATCCGGGCGAAGCTCTGCACCAGCGCGACATTGCCGAGCGCATCGGACGCGCGTTCGGCGAGGTCGGAATAATATCTCTCGACCGATGCCTGCAGTTCGCCGGTCTTGCGCAGCACGTAGGTCGTCAGCACGGCGAAAATCGTGCACAGCACGATCAGCAGCGATGCCAGCCGCCAGTTCAGATAGAGCGACAGCGGCAACAGAATGATGAGCGAGACCAGCGCCGCGAGATTCTCGCGGAAGAAGGATAGCCAGAGGCCCCAGAGCGAATCGGTGCCGGTCAGCATCACCTTCATCAGTCGCCCGGAATGCGAGCCGCCGTGATACGCAAGCGGCAGTTGCAGGACGTGTTCGAAATAGTCCGACAGCACGGCCTGCCGGCGCCGGTGGGACAGCCGGTCGGCATGCAGCGCGATGAACACGCCGCAGACGATGGTGAAAAGACCGAAGCCGGCCCAGGCCCCGAGCAGCGGCAGCAATGCGCTGAATGTCAGCGGTTCGGCGCCGGCCTTCTGCGAGCCGGCGAGCGCATCGATGATCCGGCCGAACAAGACCGGTTCGGCGAACATGGCGGCGGACAATGCCAGATTGGCAAACGCCAGGAACCATCCAAGCCTGGCCTCAGGGCCGAGCAGGAGCAGAACGCGGCCGTAGAGGCGAAACAGGTTCATCGGTTCGGATCCGGAATGCCGAACGCCTTCGATAACGACACCGTGACAGGATTCGGCATTATCTTAATACCATTTGCGCGTTTCCAACGCGCTGCGGGGATTGCGGCCCAACTTTAGAACCGCAATAAACTACATCCCGTAGCAGTATTACGAAC
>JAEZBA010000594.1 GCA_023430245.1 Pseudomonadota bacterium | reverse complement strand
TCTTTCAAGTTCGGGCCCTATCCCATGGGCGGTATTTTCTGATTTAGTCCGCCGCGAATAGGGGACCGACATGCAGCGAATGTGGCGGGCGACGCTCAATACAATGAATGGCCTGCGCGCTGCTGCGTCGAGCGAGGCGGCGTTCCGGCAGGAACTGATGGCCCTGATCGCGGCAGTGCCCCTGGCGCTCATCATCGGGACCACTGTCTGGTCCGCGCTGGCCCTGATCGGGGTGGTGCTTGCGGTAATGATCGTGGAATTGCTCAACACCGCGATCGAGAAGCTGGCCGACCGGATCACGCTGGAGCACGACCCGATCATCGGCCGGGTCAAGGACATGGGGTCGGCGGCGGTCGGCCTGACCCTGCTGCTCGCCGGCGCCGTCTGGCTGGTGGCGCTCTGGGAGCGGCTGACGGAGTTGCTCCGCTGAGCGTACGATTGCGGGCCGCGGGCGGACCGCGCTAAATCGCATCCATGAACAGCCGCCCCGCCGACACCCTCACAATCGCCCTCGCGCAGGTTAACCCCGTCGTGGGGGACGCGGGCGGCAACGCCGCCAAAGTGCGCGCCGTTCGCGACCGTGCGAAGGACGCGGACCTCATCCTGTTTCCAGAGCTGTTCATTGCCGGGTATCCGCCGGAAGACCTGGTGCTGAAGCCGGCCTTCCAGGCGGCCTGCCGCGCCGAAATCGAGGCCTTGGCGCGCGAGACGGCGGAGGGCGGGCCGGCAATGATCGTCGGGACGCCCTGGGTCGAAGACGGAAAGCTCTACAACGCCGCCGCCCTGCTGGATGGCGGCCGGATCGCCGGATTGCGGTTCAAGGTCGACCTGCCGAATTACGGCGTGTTCGACGAGAAGCGGGTGTTCGCGGTCGGGCCGATGCCGGGGCCGATGGCATTCAGGGGCGTGCGGATCGGGGTTCCGATCTGCGAGGATATCTGGGGACCCGAGCCGGCCGAATGCATCGCCGAAACCGGTGGTGAAATCCTGCTGGTGCCGAACGGTTCGCCGTACCGACGCGGGGTGGTCGATCAGCGGCTCAGCATCGCAGTCGCGCGCGTCAAGGAAACCGGGTTGCCGCTGATCTATCTGAATCAGGTCGGCGGGCAGGACGAGCTCGTGTTCGAGGGCGGCTCGTTTGTGCTCAACGCAGATGCCTCGCTTGCGGCGCAGCTTCCGACCTTTGCCGAAACGATGGTGACGACACGCTGGCGGCGCGGCGCGGACGGCTGGCATTGCGAGCCGGGCGAGATCGCCTCGCTTATGCCGCAGGACAGGTCGGATTACACCGCCTGCATGCTGGGTCTGCGCGACTATGTCGGCAAGAATGGTTTCCCGGGCGTCGTGCTCGGACTCTCGGGTGGCATCGATTCCGCGCTGGTCGCGGCGATCGGCGTCGATGCGCTGGGACCCGACCGGGTCCGCGCGGTGATGCTGCCGTACAAATTCACCTCGCAGGAATCGCTTGATGATGCTGCCGCTGTCGCCCGCGCGCTCCGCATCCGCTACGACGTGCTGCCGATCGAGAGCGCGGTGTTGGGCCTGGAGAAAAGTCTTGCGCCGTTGTTCGACGGGCTGCCGCGCGATGTGACCGAAGAGAATCTGCAGGCGCGCGCACGCGGCACCATCGTGATGGCGCTGTCGAACAAGTTCGGTTCGATGGTGATGACCACCGGCAACAAGTCCGAAATGTCGACCGGTTATGCGACGCTCTATGGCGACATGAATGGCGGCTTCAATCCGATCAAGGATCTCTACAAGACCGAGGTGTTCCGGCTCAGTGCCTTGCGCAACACCTGGAAGCCTCAGGGTGCGCTCGGGCCCGACGGCGTGGTGATTCCGCGAAACGTGATCGAGAAGCCGCCGACGGCGGAATTGCGCGAGAACCAGAAGGATCAGGATTCGCTTCCGCCCTACGACGTTCTGGATGGCATTCTCGAGCGCCTGGTCGAGCGTGAGCAGCCGATCGCGGATATCGTGGCGGAGGGCTACGATGCCGCCACTGTTATGCGAGTCGACCGGATGCTGAATCTGGCGGAATACAAGCGACGGCAGGCGGCGCCGGGGGTGAAGGTGACCTTGCGCGGCTTCGGACGCGACCGGCGCTATCCGATCACCAACAGGTTCCGCGATCCTGGCACGCCGTTGCCGCAGCCGGATACGACCATCGTCAGCGCAACGCCAACCAAATCGGAAGCGTTCGATTTTTGAGCGGAGCCGTCGATCCGTTTGTCACCGCGAACGGCGCCTAAAGCGCAAGCTTTGAATTTCCGCTTGCGCCGGCACGAACGGAGGCAACGCCTCAATTCTCCGGCAGGAATCGCGGTCCGACCGAACGGATCGGCTTCTTCGGCGCGTTCGGATCGACTGGCTCGGGCGCCACAGCCTGCGCCGGCGTAGCCGAAGGTGCGGTGCCCTTTTTCTGTCCGGGTGGCAGGATCGGCCGGCCCTTGGCATCGCGCGGTGCGTTCATGATCCGGGCGCGCTCATCGGTGACGACGATGTCGCCCGCTCCGAGCGCGGTGGGCGCATTCGGATCGTCCTTTACTGCGTCAGCCCAGCTTTCATCCGGCGCCTTGCAGGTGCAGGTCTTGCTCCATTCGGTCTTGTATTTGAACGCGTTCGGGATCTGCGTATAGAGCTGGCCGCCGGTCGACACCGCCTGCTGCATGTCCTCTCCCGACGTGCGGTGAGAGAACAGCATCACCTCAGCGGCCGGGCACATGCGCTGGCAGGTCTGCTCGTCGTCGTAGAAGCGGTCCTGCGAGGTCGAGAACGAGATCGGGAAGAAATAGCCGTCGCAGGTGCGTACGCAAACCGTGCGGTAGCCGCCGACGCCGGTATCCTGTTCGGGCCCGGAGGTCGACCCCGGCCCGCCGAACAATTGCTCGAAGAAATTGCCCGGTGTCGCGCGCGCGGCCTGAGCGCGGTATTGCGGGCCGCAATCATTCTGGGCCAGTGCATTCAGCACCGTGCGGCGTTGGCCCTCCCGCTCGAAGCCGGCATTCGAGCCCTGTAGCTGCTGCAAATCGCCCTGCACACGCGCCAGATTGGCACGCATTTGCTGGATCCGGGTGTTAAGCGGGCCGCATTGTTCCGACCGGCCGCCGCCGCCGAAAAGCTGGAAGAAATTGGGCTGATCGCAACCCTGCCGGCGCGCCTGGGTCTGGGTGCGGTCGAGTTCGGCCTGCTGGCGGCCCATCTGATCTTCGAGCCGCCGGATCTGGTCAGCGCGGGCGGCATCGCCACCGGAGCCGATTGCGGCGAGCTGGGCTTCCAGCCGCTGACAGGTCTGTTCGCGGGCGCTGATCGTCACCCCGGACGGCGGATAGGCCGGGGGTGGCAGCGGCTGCTGGGCGAGTGCCGACACGCTGCCGGCCAATGCCAGCGCCGCCAGACCGGTCAATCGTGCCAATGCTGCCATGAAACTCCCCGCGAGACCCCACGCCCAGTGGACTGGGAATGCGGCGGCGCGATGGTTATCAAATGGAAAAAGGCCCCGTAAAGCGGGAAAACGGCAGAACCGCTCAGGGCCGCTCGGGTGTGCCTTCATCTTCGGGCAGCGCCACATTCTTCGAATCCCGCGCTTCCAGCCGCAAATTCCACAGAATACCGGCCAGAATGATCGCCGCGCCCACAAATACCAGTGCGTCGACGGATTCATTGAAGAACAGGTAGCCCACCAGCGCGATCAGCGGCACCCGCAGGAAATCGAGCGGGATCACCACACTGGCGTCGCCGTAGCGGAACGCCCGGGCCATGCAGTAATGCGCCGCGAGGCCGGCCATTCCGACGGCGGCCATGGGAGCCAGTTGCCATGCCTCCAGCCGCATCACGAATGTCGGATCGCTGCCCGACAGCGCCAGCGGAAATTGCAGCAGGTTCATCCAGAACACGATGCCGAACGTGGTTTCCGTCGTGGTCATCTGCTTGGTCGCGACGTTGAACACCGCATAGAGAAACGAGCACAGCAGCACGAGGAGGGAGGCCGGCTGGAACGCGATGATTCCGGGCCGCAGGATCACCAGACAGCCGATGAATCCGAGCACGATCACAACGATGCGCCCGGAGGTGAGCTTCTCGCCCAGAACGACCACGGCGAGGATCAGTACCCAGACCGGCAACGTGAATTCGAGTGCGAACACGGTCGCGAACGGCAGGAGCGTCAGCGCCGTGGCCCAGCAATATTGCCCGCCGAAATGCACGGCCGAGCGGAAGAAATGCATCGGGATGCGTTTGGTGCGCAGCTGGGGGCGAAGTCCCGGGTTGATCGCCAGCAGCGCCGACAGAATGACGATCGCCCCGACGCAGCGTATGGTCAGAATTTCGAATACCGACAGCGAGCCCGCGAGCAGCCGGATCGAGATCGCCAGAATGGAGAAGGACAGCAGCGTGCCGGTCATCCACAGGACGACACGTCCGATGTTCTGTCTTTGCACGCCGCGCTCGCTTCTCGTTGTCCGAAACCCCGGACGCTATTCGGCGTCGGGCTGGTTTTCGGGACGCGCCTTGTCGAAGGCCGGCAGCTTGGCGCAGGCGGCCTCGACGGCGGCAATCTTCGGGAACGCCTCGACTTGCACCTTGAAGCGCCGGGCATTGAAGACCTGTGGCACCAGGCAGACATCGGCCATTGTGACGCGCGACCCGAATGCATAGGGACCGGGCTTGAGCAGCGGTTCGATCGCCTCGAAACCGGCGATCACCCAGGAGCGGTACCATTCGTCGACGGTCGCCTGATCATGTCCGAGCTTCTTCAGCGCGTTGAGGACGATCAGATTGTTGATCGGATGAATGTCGCAGGCGATGATTTCGCACACCGCGCGGACATGCGCGCGATCGAGTGCGTCGACCGGCAACAGCGCCGGTTCCGGATAGACCTCTTCCAGATATTCGATGATCGCCAGCGACTGGATGATGGTGTCGCCGCTCGACAGCGTCAGAGCCGGAACCCGCATCTGCGGATTGACCGCGCGGTAATCCGGGCTGAATTGCTTGCCGCCGTCCTTGGTCAGATGGATCGAGACCATCTCATAGGGCTGATCCTTCAGGTTCAGCGCGATCCGCACCCGATAGGCGGCCGACGAGCGGAAATAGGTATAGAGTTTCACAGGTCTGTCCCCAGCGCGGCATGTTGTTTTCGCGACCAAACGCGATGACGAAAGGCTTGTCCAGCCCCGCGGCGCCATGCCGGGCATGCGCTACCGATCGGGGTCCTCGGTCGCTTCGTCGGCCAGCGGCTTCGCCCGCTCGATCAGGCGCGACAATGCGCGCGCGAAGGGCTCGCGGTCGGCGGGATCGATGGCTTCGGTCAGGTGGCGGGCGAGGTCTGTCGCACCCGGGGCAAGATCGTTGTAGATGGCGCGTCCCTCCGGCGTGAGCGACAGGAAAGACTCCCGCAGGTCCGACCGGTTGACGCGCCGCACCAGAAACTTTCGCTTCTCGAGCAGGGCCACCGCGCGTGACACCTTGGTCTTGTGCATATGGCTGTGTTCGCCGATCGCCTTGCCGGTCATGGTCTCGAATTCGCCGAGCGTGACCAGGACCCGCCATTCCGGCACGCCGATGCCGTATCGTTCGGCATAGAGGCGGGACAGCGCCTGCGACACCAGGCTCGCCACCACATTGAGCTGATAGGGCAGGAAATCGTCGAGCCGCAGCGGGGCGTCCTGGCTGGAACGCCTCTCGCCGGCAGCGCTTGCCGCTTTTGTCTGCGTCATCATGGTCGAAGTTCGTCGTCACCCGGCTGCGGAGCGAACCGCCGGACCATGGCTTAACTTGCGGTCCAGCGCAACGGCGGCGGAGGCAGTTGACAGCCGGACTGCGCCCGGTGTGCAAGGGGGGCAGGGTGACTGCCGGGACACCAGATGGCGACATTCGAAACAATTGAGGCGGCCGAAGCGGCGGCCCGCAATTTCGACCTGAAGCGGCTGCCCGCCGGCTTCATCGACGATCCGTATCCGTATTTTCATGCCTTGCGCGAGCACGATCCGGTCCACCGCATGCCGGACGGCAGCTATATCATTACCCGATACGATGACTGCGAGACGCTCTACAAGGATGCGAAGACCTATTCCTCCGACAAGAAGATCGAGTTTCGCCCGAAATACGGCGACTCGCCGCTGTTCGAGCACCACACCACCAGCCTCGTATTCAACGACCCGCCGTTGCACACGCAGGTGCGGCGCGCGATTGCCGGCGCGCTGTCGCCGCGCGCGATCGCCGAAATGGAAATCGGTCTGATCGAACTGGTCGACCGTCTGCTGAACGAACTCGAACGCACGGGGCAAGAGACGGGTCAGGTGGATTTGATCGAGGATTTTGCCTCCGCCATCCCGGTCGAGATCATTGGCAACCTGCTCGGCGTTCCCCATGACGAGCGCGGTCCCTTGCGCGCCTGGTCGCTTGCGATTCTTGGCGCGCTCGAACCGGTGCTCACCGACGCGCAGCTCAAGTCCGGCAACGATGCGGTTACCGAATTTCTCGCCTATCTGAAAATCCTCACTGACGATCGCCGCCGCCATCCCGGCGATCCCAGCAAGGATGTGCTGACGCGCCTCATCAACGGCGAGCATGACGGCCGTAAGCTCACCGAAACCGAACTCCTGCAGAACTGCATCTTCATTCTCAATGCCGGACACGAAACCACAACCAACCTGATCGGCAACGCGCTGTATACGCTGCTGCTATGGCCCGAGGAGAAGGCGCGGCTGATGGCCGATCCCTCGCTGATGAAAACGGCGGTCGAGGAG
>JAEZBA010000571.1 GCA_023430245.1 Pseudomonadota bacterium | reverse complement strand
CGCCCGGAGCGTGTTCGCTCGCCGTCAATATCGCGCTGCATGAGGCCGGGATCGCGTTCGATCTCGAGCGCGTCGACAGCAAGACCAAGGTCACCAAGAGTGGCGAGAATTTCTGGGACGTGAACCCCAAAGGCGTGGTGCCGGTCCTGATCCTCGACAGTGGTGAGACGCTGACCGAGGTGGTTGCGCTCCTGCAATATGTCTCCGACCAGAAGCCTGAGGCCGGCCTGATGCCGAAAGCCGGCAGCATGGATTATTACCGCGCGCTGGAATGGCTGTCCTTCGTCGGAACTGAACTGCACAAACAGTTCACGCCGCGGTTCAAGGACGGCACCCCCGGCGACTACCGGGTGATCGCCAAGCAAAATGTCATGAATGCGTTCAAGCATATCGACGAGCACCTCGCCGGCCGGCAATGGCTGGTGGGCGACCGCTACTCAATTGCCGACATCTATCTGTTCGTGGTGACGAACTGGGGACGCTTCCAGGAGATCAACGTGGCACAATGGCCGAACCTGAGCGATCTGCGCACGCGCATCCGCGCGCGGCCGAAGGTCGAGGAGGCGATGAAGGCGGAAGGGCTGATCAAACCCAAGGCAGCTTGATCGTTGCCGGTGTGTCCCGGGCGCAGCGCAGCACGACGTGATGCGCTGCTGAACCGGGACCCATGGCCGCAATCCGGATAGGCCCCGGCTCTGCGGTGCACCACTGCGTGCTGCACCGCGTCCGGGGCACAAAAGCCGTCAGGTCTTCGGCTGGCCGATGGTCACCGAGCGCGAGCCGACGCCCTCGACCTGACACTCGATCTTGTCGCCGATATTGACCTGACCGACGCCGGCGGGAGTGCCGGTCATGATGATGTCGCCCGGTGCGAGCTCGACCATCTCCGACAGCTTCCAGATCGTCTCCGGTACGTTCCAGATCATCTGGTCGAGATCGCCGTCCTGCTTCACCGCGCCGTTGACCTTGAGCACGATGCGACCCTTGGTCGGATGGCCGATTTGCGAGGCCGGCACCAGCGGACCGCACGGCGCCGAGGCGTCGAAGGCCTTGCCGATTTCCCACGGGCGCTTGACCTCGCGGGAGGCAATCTGCAGGTCGCGGCGGGTCAGGTCGATCCCGACGCCATAGCCCCAGATGCAGTCATTGGCCTTGTCCGGCTTGATGTTGATTACGCCTGATTTCAGCGCCACCACCAGCTCGACCTCGTGATGCATGTCCTTGGTCAGCGGCGGGTAGGGCACCACGCCGCCATCCGGGACGATGGCGTCGGCCGGCTTGGCGAAAAAGAACGGGGGCGCGCGTTCGTCCTGCCCCATCTCGCGGATGTGCTCGATGTAGTTGCGGCCGACGCACCAGATGCGGCGGACAGGAAATTTTTCGGATGAGCCTTTGACCGCGAGTGCGGCCTGGGGCGGCGGAGGTATGACGTAACGATCGCTCATAGCCGATGATGCTTTTTTGTCACAGGCAGCCGAAGTTCGGCAGGGAATGCGGCACGCGGTCGCAATAGCGATTGGCCGCAGGTGGGGCCTCCGCATAGCATGGCGTCGGATGGCGTCAAAGTGCGCGCGGGTCTAGCGGCCTGTTGCTGCTGCTGCCGGCGCCAAACATTTGAGCGGGGGCTGCGAACGCCGGGATTGGGGGATCCCGGCGTTCGTATTTTTTTCGGACGAAAGTCCCGGCGCTCGCGTGAGGAAGCGAACGCCCCCTTGTGCTGGCTGCCTGATCTCAGCCCGAGATGGCGCTCAGGATCAGCGCCAGCCGCCGCCGGGCAGCGGGCCGTGATACGGCGTGTCACGACAATGTCCCCACGGACCGCGCCAGTATCCCGGAGGGCACTCGTGCCACGTCCACATATATCGGCCGTAATATCCGCCCGGATAGGGTCCGGTGCCATAGCGATGGCAGGCGCCACCGGGGCCGCGGTAGCGGGCAGGGCCGCATCCCTGGGCGACGGTCTCGACGCCGGGCTGGATTTCGATTTGCTGCACGATCGCTGGCGCCGCATGCGCCGACGAGAGCAGGGCCGCTGCGAGCGGCAAGGCTAGAAGAGTTCTGATCATCGAGTCGCCTCCTGATGTGGACAGCGATTCGATATCACTCGTTGATGCCGGCCTGAAACGTCCAAGTGCAATAGCACTTATGATGATTTAACAGCGCGGGTTCCAAAGCACGCAACCGCGCATGTACGATTTAAGTCTGGTGTTACCGGAACGAACGTTATTCCGCCGCGACGGTGTCCGCGTTCGGAAATTCCTGCGCCTGCAATTGCAGCCGGTAGAACGAGCCATAGCGTCCGCCCTGGCGGAGCAATTCATCGTGGCGCCCCGATTCCGCCACCACGCCCGCTTCAATCACGAAAATGCGGTCGGCATGGGCGATGGTGTTCAGGCGATGCGCAATCGCAATGGTCGTGCGTCCCTGGGTCAGATGCGTGAGCGCGCCCTGGACCAGCCGCTCGGATTCCGAATCAAGTGCGGCGGTCGCTTCGTCGAGCAGGATCAGTCTCGCATTGCGGATCAGCGCGCGCGCGATGGCGATCCGTTGGCGCTGGCCGCCGGACAGTTGCAGGCCCTGTTCGCCGGTATGGGTGTCGTAGCCTTTCGGGAACGACATGATGAAGTCATGTGCGTTGGCGGCCTTTGCGGCGGCGACGATCTCGTCGTCGGTCGCGGCGTCCTTGCCGAACGCGATGTTGTCGCGGATCGTGCCGTGGAACAGGAACACATCCTGCCCGACATAGGCGATCTGCTGGCGCAGCGAGTGACGCGACACGCCGGCGATGTTCTGTCCGTCGATCTCGATCGCGCCGGATTGCGGCTCGTACAGACGCAGGATGGAATTGAGGATCGTCGACTTGCCGCCGCCGGAGGGGCCGACAAGCGCGCTCATCTGGCCGGCCTCGGCGACGAGTGAAACTCCCCGCAGCACCGGCTCGTTCTCACGATAGGACAACCACACGTCCCGGAACTCGACTTGGCCCTTGTCCATGACGAGTTTCGGCTTGTCGTTGTCGGCGGCTTCGGTCGACGGCGCGTCGATGATGTCGAACAGCTGGCGCACGCCGATCAGTCCGGCACTCAATTCGATATTCAGGCGGGCCAGCCGCTTGGCCGGCTCGTAGGCCAGCAGGAACGCGGTGATGAAGGAGAAGAACTCGCCCGGTGTGGCGTTCATCTCGATGGTGCGATAGCCGCCATAGATGACGCCCGCTGCGATGGCGACGCCGGCCAGCGCTTCCATCATCGGGCTCGAGCGGTTCGACACCCGCGCCATCTTGTTGGCTTCGTGTTCGACCGCGGCGACGTTGTCGTAATAGCGCTTGCGCAGGCGGTCTTCGAGCGTGAACGCCTTGACGATGCGGATGCCCTGGATGGTCTCCTGCATGGTCTCGAACAGCCGCGTGCCGCCGGTGAACTGGGCCCTCGCTACCGCC
>JAEZBA010000567.1 GCA_023430245.1 Pseudomonadota bacterium | reverse complement strand
CGCCAGCAGCGCGGCCTGCGCCGCCGCGTCGACATGCAGCGGTGCGGCGCCGTTTGGCTGATCCGTCCATGTGCCCGGACCGTAGAAGCGGCCATAACGCAGGACCATGCCCGCGATGCCGGGCGTGTCGGTTACCGCCTGCTCCAGCGCGATCACGCCGGTCTGCGCCGGATCAATCGGGTGGTCCTCGGTCAACGGCCCCTCGTCCGGCGCATAGGCAAACGCGATGCTCTGCGCGATCACCCGTGGCACATTGTTGGTCAGAGCGGCGTCGACAAGATTACGCGTGCCGATGATGCGCAGCCGCGCATTGGCCTCGAGCGCCCGTGGGAGGCTCTTGGGGTCGAACGCCTGCGGAAGATCGGTGAGCTGATGGATGATAACATCGGGCTGTACCGCGTAGACCGCAAGCTTGAGCTTGTCGGCGTCATAGGCATCGACCAAGATCGGAACCGCGCCGATCGCCCGCAGCGCCGCGGCCTTTGCCTCCGAACGAGTGGTGCCCGCGACCTCATGACCCGCTTGCCGCAGCAGCACGGTCAGGCGGCGGCCGACCACGCCGGTGGCCCCCGCGAGAAAAACTTTCATGGCGTCAAACCTGGCATGCGATCGAGGCCCGCCCGCATTTTCAGGTCGAGCAGCAGACCGGGCGGCACAGTGTCAAGCACCGGCGTTACCGGCAAGCCGCCCGCGGCCAGCATGTCCGAGACCCAGTGATTGCAGACATTGAAGATGTGGAAGGCGCCGTTCGCACGAAAGAACAGGCTCGGTCCATACAGTCCGCGGCCGAGAACCTGCAACGCCGGAGGATCGCCGCTCAATTCCACACTGGCGTTGAGCGCCGACAGCATGCGGGTGAAACCGGCATCGCTCAGCGCGACGCGAACGATATCCGCGGACACGAAGACGTTGCGCGGATTATCCGGCAGGCCGACCACATGCACGACCGACTTGTTGTCCCGTGAAAACAGCGCCTTTACCGCAAGGCCGATATCGAGATCGGCGACGGTTGGCACCGCCGCATAGAAATCCTGCTCGCCCCAGCCGAATTCAATGAAAGGATAGCCGCCGAACCGTTCGGCGATCAGGATCAGCGCGACATCGCCGCTGCGTTGCGCCGCCGCCGCAAGTTGCGCAGTCGAGAGCGCAATCCCGGAATGGTAGCCATGGCTGACGACGAAGATTTCGGTCGTGGGTTCGCCGGGCTTTGGCGGCCACAAAGCCGGATCGGGCGACCGGGCGGTCGCGCCGGCCAGCACGATGACCGCAACGACGGCAGTGGACAGTCCATATCCGGCGACGCGGATCAGTCGCCGCATCGTTGGTTCCGCTTCTGCCGTTCGACCATTCCGCCCGAACCCCCGCCACGGGTTCATCTCGATGAACCCACCGCTCCACCGCTAGGGAAACTGAGAGGCAATTGCGGCAAGGGTTTGGGCCCTTGGCGTTTTGTTACGCCGCTCCCTGCAGCCGCTCCAGCGCCTCCAGGATCTTGGCCTTGCGGCCTTCCGCTTCCTCGCGCTTTTCCTTTTCGCCCTCGACCACCTCTTCGGCCGCATTGGCGACGAATTTCGGATTGTTCAGCTTCTGGTCGACCCGCTGGATGTCGGAATCGGCTTTCGCCAGTTCCTTCTGCAGGCGCGCGCGTTCGGCATTGAGGTCGATCACGCCCTTGAGCGGCAATGCCGCAACCTCACCCCGTACCAGCAGCTGCACCGCGCCGTCCGGCGCTTTCTCGGTAAAGACCAACTCGGAGATGCGCGCCATCCGCTTCATCAGATCAAGCCAGCGACCGGCGCGCGCGCGGGTCTCGTCCGATACGCCGACCAGCACCAGCGGCATCATGGTCGCGGGCGGAATGTTCATCTCCGAGCGCAGCGAGCGCACCGACGTCACGAGATCGACCACCCAGCCGACCTCGGCCTCCGCCGCCGGGTCGTCGAGGCCGTCATGCGAAGGCCATGCGGTGAGCGCGAGCATGTCGGCGCGTTCGTCACCCTTGCGCGCCAATTCGACCTCGCTGCCGGTCATGCGTTCGGGCTCGACCGGCACGGGCCCCGTCACCCACCACAATTCCTCGGTGACAAACGGCATGAACGGATGCAGCAGCTTGACGATCTCGTCGCGCGCCCAGGCGACGGTCGCGCGGGTCTCGACCTTCGCATCTCCGTCCGGTCCGGTCAGCAACGGCTTCACCAGTTCAAGATACCAGTCACAATAGATGTTCCAGACGAACCGGTAGGCCGCGCCCGCCGCCTCGTTGAAACGGTAGGCCTCGATCGCCGCCGTGATCTCCCGCGTGGCCTTTGCGGTCTCGTGCGCGATCCAGCGGTTCAGCACCTGCTTGGCATTGCGCGGCGTGAAAGCCGGGACAGTGACGCAGCCGTTCATCTCGGCGAAGCGCGCCGCGTTCCACAGCTTGGTGGTGAAGTTGCGGTAGCCCTCGACGCGCTGCGCCGACAGCTTGATGTCGCGGCCTTGTGCCGCCATCGCCGCCAGCGTGAAGCGCAGCGAATCGGCGCCGTACTGGGCGATCAGGTCGAGCGGGTCCATCACGTTGCCCTTCGACTTCGACATCTTGGCGCCCTTCTCGTCGCGGACGAGCGCGTGGATATAGACGGTGTGGAACGGGATCTCTTCCTTGAAATGCAGTCCCATCATCATCATCCGTGCCACCCAGAAAAAGATGATGTCGAAGCCCGTCACCAGCACGTCGGTCGGGTAATAGCGCTTGAGCTCCGGCGTCTCCTCCGGCCAGCCGAGCGTCGAGAGCGGCCACAGGGCGGACGAAAACCAGGTATCCAGCACGTCGTCGTCGCGGGTGAGATAGGCTGCGCGGCGGCCCGCATCCTTCGCAATCGTTTCGGCCTCTTCCTCGGTGATGTTGCCGTTCATGGTGTCGAAGCCGAGCGCCTCGGCCACCGCTTCGTCCTCGGTCTCCGCGACATAGACGCGGCCATCGGCGCCATACCAGGCCGGGATCTGGTGGCCCCACCACAGCTGGCGCGATACACACCAGGGTTGGATGTTTTCCATCCAGTCGTAATAGGTCTTTTCCCAGTTCTTCGGCACGAACGCGGTTCGGCCGTCGCGCACCGCGGCGATTGCGGGCTGCGCCAGGGTCTTGGCGTCGACATACCATTGGTCGGTCAGGAACGGCTCAATCACCACACCGGAACGGTCGCCGTGCGGCACCATGTGGGTGTTGGGTTCGATCTGATCGAGCAGGCCCTTCTCCTCCATCCGCGCGACGATTTGCTTGCGCGCGGCGAAGCGATCCATGCCGTGCATCGCCAGCGTCTCGTCGAGCTCGGCCGATGCGTCGAGCCCGGCGAGAAAATCCTCGTTGTCCTTCAGGTTCAGTTTCGCTTCGACGTCGAGGATATTCACCATCGGCAGATCGTGCCGGCGTCCGACCTCGAAGTCGTTGAAGTCATGCGCCGGCGTGATCTTCACCGCACCGGTGCCCTTTTCCGGATCGGCGTAATCGTCGCCGACGATCGGGATGCGGCGGCCGACCAGCGGCAGGATTGCGTGGCGCCCGATCAGATGGCGCAGCTTCTCGTTCTCGGGATGCACCGCGACCGCGGTGTCGCCCAGCTTGGTTTCCGGCCGCGTGGTGGCGACGATGATGAACTCGCCGGGAATGCCCTCGATCGGGTATTTCAGATGCCAGAGATTGCCTTTCACCTCGACCTGCTGCACCTCGAGGTCGGAGATGGCGGTGAGCAATTTCGGGTCCCAGTTGACCAGCCGCTTGTCCTTGTAAATCAGTCCCTGCCGGTACAGCTCGACGAAGACCTTGAGCACGGCCTTCGAGAAACCCTCGTCCATTGTGAAGCGCTCGTTCGACCAGTCGCAGGACGCGCCGAGCCGGCGGAGCTGCCGGGTGATCTGCCCGCCGCTCTCCGCCTTCCAGTCCCAGACCTTGTCGACGAACTGGTCGCGGCTGAAGTCTGTGCGCTTCTCGCCCCGCTCGTTCAT
>JAEZBA010000547.1 GCA_023430245.1 Pseudomonadota bacterium | reverse complement strand
GACATCAGCACGATCTTGCCGGAAGTCTTGCCCTCCTTGCCCTGCGCTAGCATTTGCTTGCCGGCGGAGCGCGCCATCAGCCAGCTCTGCGTGACATTGGCATCCATCACGTCGAGGAAGCGCTCGGGCGCCATGTCGACGATCTTGGCGACATCGTTCTTGCCAGAACCGACGACGAGAATGTCAAGCCGGCCGAACCTGTCGACCGCGGTCTTGACGATCTTGTCGCAATTGGCTTCCGAGTTCGGCCGCACCGCGACGGCTTCGACCTTGGCGCCCAGCGCTTCGCATTCTTCGGCGGTCTTTTTCAGCTCGGCGGCATTGCCGGCGGCGATCACGACATTGGCGCCGGCACCGGCCAGCACTTTCGCGGCCAGCGCACCGAACGCACCGGATGCGCCGGTGACGATCGCGGTTCTGCCCTTGATGTCGATCAGGGAGAGCGGATTTTTCAGGAAGTCTTCGGACATGGGAATACTCCTACTTTTCTCCGTCACCCTGAGGTGCGAGCGAAGCGAGCCTCGAAGGGCGACGGAGAAAGCTTCAATAAGTTGCCGCTCATCCTTCGAGGGCGGCCTGCGGCCGCCACCTCAGGATGCCGGATCGACTATTTCCTTGGCGGCAGCATCGCCACCACGATGGTGCAGACGTCGTTCGAGCGGTTGATGATCTCGCGCTCTTCGTTCGGCCCGATGTAGCAGGAGTCATTCGCCTTCAGCACATGCTCCTTGCCGTCGACGATCACGGTGAGCTCGCCCGAGACCACGAAATACACCTTCTCGGGCGGCGAGCCGTCGGGACCTGCGCCGCCGCCGGGCAGGAAATGCGACAGCCCGACGATCATTTCCTTGGAGCCACCAGCCTCCGCGCCGAACAGGCGGAGAGAGCTGTAGCCGCGATGGTTCGGCGCTTCGTAAGGCTTCGCCTCGTTGAACCTGCGAACGATCATCTAGAACTTCTCCCCGCGCTCGATGCGATACTCGCCTTTGGGATCGACGATCGCGACCAGGCGGATGATGCAGCCGTCGCCGCGATCCCAGTTCCACGGGAAGAACGCGAAGGTGCAGCGGCGCCCGGTGACCTTGTCGAGGTCGCCGCCGACATTCTCGATGCCGAGGATGCCGTTGGAGAACAGCTTGCGATGCACCGGCTCCCATTCCGGGAAGTCGTCCTTCCAGTCGCGTCCGCCGGACCACTCCTTGTATTCCTCGGCGAGATGCGGATGCAGCGGGCCGTTGCGCTGCGGTCCGATTGCGGTGGCGAGCGGATGATCGTTGGCCTGGGTGTCGTGGCCGACCACCTTGACCTGCTTCTCGACGAACCAGTCGCCGGCCGACGCGACGAAGCCCGGCGCGCGGCAGAAATAGTCTTCCGAATCCTCGTACTGGTGATGCCAGCCGGTATTCACGATGATGACGTCGCGAGGGCGCACGATCTTGCCGGCCGCCTTTTCCATGTCGTCATAGGTGATCGGCTCCCACTTCTTCTTCGGGATCGACACCACGATGCCTGAGCCGAAGAAGTGCGGCAGCGGCACCTCGTCGATGAATGGCGTGCCCTGCACCACGTGAGCGGGGGCGTCGATATGCGTGGTGTTGTGCATCGAGGTGGTAATGCGCTGCGACAGCACGCCCGACTTCGCCATATAGTGGATGCGCTCGATCTTCACATCTTCGAAATAGGGCCAGTTCGGCGACTGGTATCCGAAGCGATGCGACAGGTTGTAGAACTCAAGCCCCATCGCGTTGTGCAGATTTTCTTCGAAATCGATGCCGCGAATTTTCGCCATGCACCCGTCCTCCCTTGTTAGCTGGTTGAGCTGGACAGATGACCTGCCAGCGTTCTCTTGGTCGCGAGCAGGCGCTCGCAAATCAGTTCGCGATCTTTCTGGAAGCGTTGCGTCGGCACCGGCACAGATATCGCGACGAAATTGCCGAGCATGTCGCGCATGGCAACGCCGGCGGCGCAGATGCCGATGGTGTGTTCCTCGCAATCGAGTGCATAGCCGTCCCGGCGTACGGCTTGAATCTCTTCGAGCAGCTGCGGCAGTCGGGTGATGGTATGCGGCGTGCGCGACTTGTAGGCCTTGCCGACCAGCGCCTCGATCGCAGCATCGTCAAGTTCCGCGAGGTAGGCCTTGCCGTTCGCGGTGCAGGTGAGCGGGAAGCTGTCGCCGACCGCCGACACCGTTCGCAGGCGCTGCGAGCCGGTGACCTGATCGATGAACACCAGGTGATCGCCCTTGATCGAGGCGAGATCGACGGTCTCGTGCAGTTCCTTCGACAGTTCGATCAGGAACGGTCGCGCCAGCGCGACGAAATCGGTGCGTACCGAGCCGGCCAGACGTAAAATGGTGGGGCCAAGCCGCACCCGGCCTGCGGGGGAGGCGGCGACCACCAGCTTCTCGGTTTCGAGCGCCGACACGATCCGCTGGACGGTGGACCGTGCAAGCCCGACCTTCAGCGCGATCTCGCCGAGGCTTAAGCCCGTGGTGGTATCTTCCAGCGCGCGCATGATCGAGGCGGCGCGCGCAATCACCTGAACCTGGCTCTTCTCCTGTGTCTTGTCGGGCGCCGGCGCTCCGGCTGGACGTGTCATCGCGACGGTCATGTTGGCGTCCCGAGGCGCAGTAGACGGGCTGCGTTGTTGTAGGAGATGTCTTCGAGAACACCGGCGTCCAGCGGCAGTTCATCCATGAACGCGCCGGCCTCCGCCGGGTCTTCGAACGGATAGTCCGCCGAATACATCACGTTCTCGCGGCCGAGCGCCTTGAGCGCGCAATCGATCGGCTCGAACGAGAACATGCCGGACGTGGTGACCACGAGATTTTCGCGGATATAGTCCGACGGCTTTTTCTTGAGCTTCACGCCGTAGAGCTGGGCGCGGCTGTCGAAGCGCCACAGCTGATAGGGCAGGGTCTCGCCGAGATGGCCGAGCGCGAGCTTGGCTTTCGGGAAGCGATCGAACAGGCCGGAGAAAACGATGCGCAGTGCATGCGTGCCGGTCTCAACCGTCCATTCCCAGGTGGCGCGCTTCAGGCCGCGATAGCCGTCGAGTGCCGGCATCGGCGTGATCGGATCGGCCGGATGGATGTAGATCGGAACGCCGAGTGCTTCGGCGCGCTCCCACAGCGGAAAGGTGTCGGGATGATCGAGATACTGGCCGTTGGTGTGGCCGTTGATCATCGCGCCGGAGAATTTCAGATCGCGCACGCAGCGTTCGAGTTCGTCCGCGGCGGCTTTCGCGTCCTGCACCGCGAGATGCGCGAAGCCGAGATAGCGATCGGGCTTCTTCTGCATTTGCGTCGCGAGGAAATCGTTGCCCTGGCGCGCCAGCTTT
>JAEZBA010000229.1 GCA_023430245.1 Pseudomonadota bacterium | reverse complement strand
TTGACGAAGCTTGCGGCGCCGCGGATCACCTGCTCCTCTTCGCCTTCGGCGAAGACAACGCGCTTCGGCGAGCGGCGAAGCCGGTCAAAGACCCGTTGCAGCACACCGGCGACCGGGTCGCGCCGGGTTCGCAATTGCTGACGGTAGCCGTCCATGTCGACGATCGGCTTGCGTGCGACGCCGGTATCCATCGCAGCCTTGGCAACAGCGGGCGGCACGAACGAGATCAGCCGCGGGTCGAACGGCACCGGAATGATATAATCCGGGCCAAATCTGGGGCGTGCGCCATAGGCTGCCGCTACCTCGTCGGGCACGTCCTCGCGCGCCAGTTCGGCCAGCGCATGAGCGGCGGCGATCTTCATCTCCATGTTGATGGTGGTGGCGCGGACATCGAGCGCGCCCCGGAAAATGTAGGGGAAGCCGAGCACGTTGTTGATCTGGTTCGGATAGTCGGAGCGGCCGGTCGCCATGATGGCGTCGTCACGCACTTCCGCCACTTCCTCGGCCGTGATCTCGGGATCGGGATTGGCCATGGCGAAGATGATCGGCTTGTCCGCCATCGACTTGACCATGTCCTTGGTCACCGCGCCCTTGGCGGACAGACCGAAGAACACGTCGGCACCGACCAGGGCGTCCGCCAGCGTGCGCGCCTTGGTCGGTGCCGCATGGGCCGATTTCCATTGGTTCATGCCGTCGGTGCGGCCCTGGTAGATCACGCCCTTGGTGTCGCACAGAATCAGGTTTTCGTTCGGGAAGCCGATCGCCTGCAGCAGCTCCAGGCAAGCGATGCCGGCAGCGCCCGCGCCATTGCAGACAAGCTTCGTCGTCTTCACGTCGCGGCCGGTCAGATGCAGGGCGTTGATCAGGCCGGCGGCGGCGATGATCGCGGTGCCGTGCTGATCGTCATGGAACACCGGGATGTCGAGCAGTTCGCGCAGCTTCTGCTCGATGATGAAGCATTCCGGCGCCTTGATGTCTTCGAGATTGATGCCGCCCCAGCCCTTGCCGAGCAGCTTGACGCAATTGATGAATTCGTCCGGATCCTCGGTCGAGACTTCGAGGTCGATCGAATCGACGTCGGCAAAGCGCTTGAACAGCACCGCCTTGCCTTCCATGACGGGTTTGGCTGCGAGCGCTCCCCGATTGCCAAGGCCGAGAATCGCGGTTCCGTTGGTGATGACGGCGACGAAATTGCCCTTGGTGGTGTAGTCGTAGGCGCGGCTTTCGTCCTCGGCGATGGCCAGCACCGGAATCGCGACCCCCGGCGAATAGGCCAGGGACAGGTCGCGCTGGGTCGCCATCGGCTTGGTGGCAATGACTTCGAGCTTTCCGGGGCGACCCTCGGAATGGAACAGAAGTGCTTCCTGATCGGTGAAATGAGGCCGTTTGGAACGGCCCGGAGGCGTGGCGGGCATTACAACTCCCTGGACTCAGAACGATTTTTGGGCGGACCCCGCCTCGGCGGACGTTAGCGGAACCTGCCCACGATGCTCAAGGATGAACCGGATGCATAATTGACGCGACCATACCGGTTGAACCGGGCGGCGCGGGGCGGTATCGACTGGGCCGTCCGCGCCGACCGTCTTCGGATGCTTGGGACCCCAACATGATCCGTTCCCTGTTGCGACTGATCGGCGTGATCTTTCTCGCCGCTGGCTTCATTCTCCTGATGTACGACGGTGCGAAGTCGATCGCCGACAGTCGCATCTATATCTACAAGCTCGGGCAGCTCTGGACCGATGTTCACGCCGCGAGCCTGCAATCGGCTGCGGCCAATGTGCAGGCTAGCCTCCCAGCGGTGGTGTGGAATCCGGTGATTACGACCGTGCTCGACCAGCCGTCCTGGCTCATTTTCGGTGTGATCGGGGCGGTTCTCATCCTCCTGGGCCGCAAGCGCAAGCCCCTGATCGGCTACGCGCGCTGATCGCTCTACCCGAAACCGCGTCTGTTGCTAGCGGCTCGGATTGCCGATCGCAGCAAGCCCCGCCTTTGCGATCTGCGCATCCTGGGCGGATAGAACCCCGGCGACCCCGATGGCGCCGATGATCTTGCCGTCCTCGATGATCGGGAAGCCGCCTTCGAATGGCGCGATATCCTGCACCGCCAGCAGCCGCGACCCGGCGCCGCCCGCCGCGACCGCGTCCTCCAGCAGCTTGGTCGGCAGCCGGAACCCGAGCGCGGATTTCGCCTTGGCCTCGGCCACCCGGATCGAGACCAACTGGGTATTGTCGAGCTTCAACATCATGACCAGGTGGCCGCCGCTGTCGATGACCGCGATCGCCACCTGCCAGTTGTTGCGGACCGCCTCTGCCTCGGCTGCGGCAACGACCTTCTTCGCCGCTTCCAGCGTGATCGGCGCACCATAGGGCGGCGGCGTTCCGGTCTGGGCGGCGAGCGGGCTCGCGAGCAGGAACAGGGCCAGCCCGAGCGCGACGGCGTTGAACCTCATGATTTGCCTCTCACACGACCTGATTCAGTCTACCAGCATAGGGCGTCGGCGAAGCGAGGGGAAGATGACGCGACGTTGCATCCCGGCACGTCGTCAGGTCGTGATCTGGGAGGGGCCTGCGGAACGCCGTTGCCGCGCTTATATTGGGGACCAGAACAAGGAGACCCGCCGATGTTCACGTTCAAGAAGTCTCTGACCATCCCGAGCAAGGCAGAAGCGCTGCCCGGCCGCGCCACGCCGATCGCGACCGCCCGGACCCATTACGTCAACGGCAATCCGCTGAAGGGCCCCTATCCGGAGGGCGCGCAGATGGCGCTGTTCGGCTTTGGCTGTTTCTGGGGGGCCGAGCGAAAGTTCTGGGAGCTCGGCGACGGCATCTTCGTCACCGCGGTCGGCTATGCCGGTGGTCCCACCCCGAACCCGACCTACGAAGAAGTGTGTTCGGGGCGCACCGGGCATAACGAGGTGGTGCTCGTGGTCTTCGACCCGAAGAAAATCTCCTACGAGAAGCTGCTGAAGACGTTCTGGGAGAATCATGATCCCACGCAAGGGATGCGTCAGGGCAACGATATCGGAACGCAATATCGATCCGGGATCTATGTCTTCGACGACGCCCAGCGCAAGGCGGCCGAGGAGTCGAAGGCGATGTATGCCAAGGCGCTCGCCGACAAGCGCTACGGTCCCATCACCACCGAAATTGTCGACGCGCCGGAATTCTTTTTCGCCGAGGATTATCACCAGCAATATCTCGCGAAGAATCCGTCCGGCTATTGCGGGCTTGGTGGCACCGGTGTGAGCTGCCCGATCGGCACCGGCGTGGCGGCTTAGCGATCGCGGTTGCGCGAGCCTGGAGGGCGGCGGGTCACCCCGCCGCTCTTTTGAATGCGTGGGTTGTTTTGCTGCCTTTGCACCGCGCCGGTGGTCGGTGCCAAGGTCACGTTGCGTGGGGACATTATCGATGCGCCGGCTTGAGCAGTTTTTCGAGGCGATGCTGTTTCGCAGCCGCTGGCTGCTGGCACCGTTCTACATCGGCCTTGTGATCGGGCTGGTCGTCCTGCTTGTACACTTCCTGCGCGAACTGGCGCACTTCGCCTTGAGAGCCGGCACTCTGACCGAGGCCGAGGTGATCCTTGGCGTTCTCGCCCTGATCGATATCGTGCTGGTTGGAAATCTGATCCTGATCGTGATCTTCTCGGGCTACGAGAATTTCGTCTCAAAATTCGACGTCGAGCATCACGACCGGCCGCAATGGATGGCCAAGGTCGATTTCGGCGGCCTGAAGATGAAGCTGCTGTCGTCCATTGTGGCGATCTCAGCGATCCAGCTGCTGAAGGCGTTCATGAATGTCGGCACCTATGACGACAAGAAATTGGCGTGGATGGCCGGCATTCACGTCGTGTTCCTCGGCTCGATGCTGATCGCGGCGATTTCGGACCGGATTGCGGTCAAATCCATCCCGCTGGAGGATGGCGCCTCCGCCAAGCGCAAGAGCCCGATACACGAGGGCGGCGGCCAGTGAGCCGTGGCGTGGTGAGGCTTTGTTAACCATACAGGGGGTTAATTGGGCTGAAATCGACTGCCCGGATCTTCCTTATGCGGCCCAAGGCCACGCTACGCCTGCCCGTATTGCTTGTCGCGCTGGCGCTACCCGCCTGCGTGCACAACCAGGTTGCGGTTGCGCCGGTCGCAGTCGAGGCCGAGCCGGCGGTGGTGCAGGTCCAGACGCCCGCGCCGGTCATGATGGCAGCGGGCGGGCCCTACGCTCCGGCCGGACTGACCGGCTATGACGCCCCGTATCAGCTTGATGCCGGTGATCGCCTGCGGGTACAGGTGTTCGGCCAGGAAGGCTTGACGAATTCCTACATCGTCGACGCGTCCGGAAATATCTCGATGACCCTGATCGGGTCGGTGCCGGTGCGCGGATTGACCACCAGCCAGGTTGCCGCTGCGATTTCGAGTCGCCTGCGTGCCGGCTATATCCGCAATCCGCATGTCTCGGTGGAGGTCGAGGTCTATCGCCCGTTTTTCATCCTCGGCGAGGTCAATGCGCCCGGGCAGTACCCTTACGTTCCCAACATGACCGTGGAGGCCGCCGTCGCCATCGCTGGCGGATTCGCGCCGCGCGCCAGCAAGAGCGACATCCTGATCGCGCGCAACTTCAACGGCGAGGTGATGCGCACGCGGGTGCCCGCGGATTTCCCGATGCGGCCCGGCGACACGATCACCGTGCGCGAGCGCTGGTTCTGATCTGAAAGTCTCGAACGCTTCGCCCGGCAGAGAGTCCGCGAAATCTTGGGCGCGTCGTCCTGCATGCCGCGATCGCGACATGCAGGCTAACACCGCTCGATATTACGGCTGTTTTTCCATGGTCCAGCACGCCACGGCCTTGCTGGTCAGATTGATGTGCCGGTAGCACACGTCCATGGTCTTCGCATCGCGCAGCGTAAAGTCGTACTCGCCGTCATGGTCGAGCATGATGCCGCTGCGGAATTCCGGTGGACGCAGGGTGCCGATGATGGTTTCGCTGACCTTGGCCGAGAGCTCGCCGGTGAAGCGGGTGCCCTGCTGCTGTTTGATGACATAGGTGAATTCCATCGGGCCGCCGAAATTCGCCCCGGGGGTCTCGGCGACACGATAAGGG
>JAEZBA010000516.1 GCA_023430245.1 Pseudomonadota bacterium | reverse complement strand
GGGCGGGTCCGGCACCACACGCCATCTCGACGGGATGCTGGGTGTGATCCGGACAAAAGACGGCCAGCGGCCACGGCTGGTCCACCGGCTCGACAAGGACACCGCGGGCTGCCTGCTGATCGCCAAGTCGCGCTTTGCCGCAGCGGCGCTTGCCAAGACCTTCCGCTCGCGTGCGGCTCGCAAGATCTACTGGGCCCTGGTGCCGGGCGTGCCGAAGCCGAAGCAGGGACGCATCTCAACCTATCTCGCGAAGCAGGAGCGGGAAGACGATTCCGTCATGCGGGTGGCGCAGCACGGCGACGAGGGCGCGAGCCACGCCATCACCTATTACGCGGTGGTCGAGACTGCGGCACAGCGCCTGGCCTGGCTGTCGCTCAAGCCGGTCACCGGACGGACCCATCAGCTGCGCGTGCAGCTCGCCCATATCGGACATCCGATCGTCGGCGATCCGAAATATTTCGACATCGAGAACTGGCAATTGCCGGGCGGCATGCAGAACCGGCTGCATCTTCTGGCGCGGCGGATCGCGGTGCCGCATCCGCGCGGCGGGACCATCGATGTGAGCGCGCCATTGCCGCCGCATATGGAGCAGAGCTTCAACCTGCTGGGGCTCGACGCCAGCCGCTACGATCCGATCGAGGACGCGCCGGAGGAATGATTTCCGGACAGAGACGGACCTGAAATCCGGTCTGCGCGTTCCTATATAAGTTACAGCCAGACGGGATGCCGTCCGCCCGGCGGCGGCTTGGCCGCCGTCGCTTCGTTAGCGCATGATCTGTCTCATAAACTGGATGAGCGAGATGCGAAGTCAGTTCAATGTCGTTGTTTTGGCAGCGCTTCTCGCGGGGCTTCCGGTATCCGGGGCGAGCGCGCAAAGCAGCGACGGCTTCCCATTCTCGATCATCAATGACGGATCGGAGCGGCGCGCGGCAAAGCGCACGAAAAAGGCCCCAACCCCGCAAGTCCGCCCTGACGCGCAGACCCGCGCTCAGCCCCGGCGAGGCGTCCGCCGCGGTTCCTCCACGGCGTCGACCATCCCGACCTATCGTTCACCGCTGACGCCGCTCGGCACGGTGCGGCCGATGCCGACGGCACCGACCATGGCAAATCCGGCCTCGCCACCGTCCGTCGTCCCGGGCATCGGCGGTGTAGCCGGAACTCCGGCCATCGCGCCGGGGCGCCCGGCCGGCCAGACCTTCCAGGACCGCACCACGAACTGCATCATGTCGGGGTCGGCGCAGGGCGTCGGCGCCGGTCAGATCGGAAGCTTCACCCAGAACTGCGTTAACCGCTGAGCTTGCGGGCGTGGAGCCTCAGCGCAGGGTGGCGTTGATCTTGTCGAGCGCGGCCGAGCCCGGGCACAGGTCCTTTTCGGACAGCGTGTTCAACGGCTGCGCCACCGTCTTGAGCGAGGCGTGCAGATCCTGCGGGTCGTCTGCGATGTAGAGAACGCCGGTGACGATCTGGCCCTCCGCCGCGTGCCGCTGCAGGAACGCCATCGCCGCCGTGCGGTCGTGGATGTCGTAGTCGGCGCCGAGTTTGCGCAGGGCGAGCGTCGAGCCGTCATGCTGCTCGACCAGTTGCACCGTCCCCTCGGCATAATCCACGGTGATCGGCGCGCGCCCGGAGAGGACATCGAGCCGGTTCACCGCCTCGTTGTGTTCGCGCACATAGTCGAAGCTTCGGGTCGAGCCGGCGTGATTGTTGAAGGCGACGCAAGGCGAGATCACGTCGAGGAAGGCGGCGCCCTTGTGTTCGATCGCGGCCTTGATGATCGGCACCAGCTGCTTCTTATCGCCGGAGAAGGAGCGGGCGACGAAAGTGGCGCCGAGCTGCAGCGCCATGGCGGCGAGGTCGATCGAATTGTCGGTGTTGATGACGCCGCGCTTGCTCTTCGAGCCACGATCCGCGGTCGCCGAGAACTGGCCCTTGGTCAGTCCATACACGCCGTTATTCTCGACGATATAGACCATGTTGACACCGCGCCGCATCACATGCGCGAACTGGCCGAACCCGATGGATGCGCTGTCGCCGTCGCCGGACACGCCGAGATAGATCAGGTCGCGATTGGCGAGATTGGCGCCGGTCAGCACCGACGGCATGCGGCCATGCACCGAATTGAAGCCGTGCGAATTGCCGAGAAAGTAAGTCGGCGTCTTGGACGAGCAGCCGATGCCGGAAATCTTCGCCACCTTGTGCGGCTCGATCGATAGCTCGAAACAGGCCTCGATGATCGCGGCGGTGATCGAGTCATGCCCGCAACCCGCGCACAAGGTCGAGATCGTGCCCTCGTAATCGCGATGGGTATAGCCGAGATCGTTCTTCGGCAGCGCCGGATGATGGAATTTCGGTTTGGCGAGATAGGTCATGGTTTGCTCGCAGTCTTTAGCGTGCCGCGCAACGTTTCCTTGCCGGCGCGGGCATCGGTGATGCGCCAGCCGTCCTTGGTCTGGACGAACAAATAAGTGATGCGCATCGGCTCGCCGAAATTGCTGAAGGTCACGACCGCCTCGGCCTTGTCGCCGGTAATCTTAGCGGGTGCGACCTTCACGTCCTTCAGCTCGAAATCCTGCCCCTGGATGAAGAAGTCGGCATCCTTGTGTTTGGCCGCACGCCACATTTTCAGCAATGCCGCATCGAAGTAGCGCGGCGCATCCCGATCCGAAAAACCGTCCGAACCGGGCTTGGTATAGATCGCGTACAGATTTTCGGCCGCGGCTTCCGGGGTCTTGAACTGCGCCAGCGCCGGGCCAGCAGCAGCCGCAAGTGCGGCGAGCGCGCCGGCGAATGCGATCCGGTATCTCACGACGCCACCCGCATCGGCTTGACGTTCATGCGGCCGAGATG
>JAEZBA010000504.1 GCA_023430245.1 Pseudomonadota bacterium | reverse complement strand
CGCCGATGCGCCGAAGGACCCGAAGCAATGGGTCGATCCGTCGGTGCTGGTCTTCTCCTACACGCCGGTCGAAGATCCGGCCGTTTACGCCAAGGTCTGGGACGGCTTCATCAAGCATATGGAAAAGGTCACCGGGAAGCGGGTTCAGTTTTTTCCGGTGCAGTCGAACGCAGCGCAACTCGAGGCAATGCGCGCCGGTCGCCTGCATGTTGCCGGGTTCAATACCGGCTCCAATCCGCTGGCGGTGAATTGCGCGGGCTTCGTGCCGTTCGCGCTGATGTCGTCGAAGGACGGACAGTTCGGCTACGAGATGGAAATCATCAGCTATCCGGGCAGCGGCGTGGCCAAGATGGAGGACATCAAGGGAAAGAAGATGGCCTTCACCTCGCAGACGTCGAATTCGGGCTTCCGCGCACCGTCGGCGCTGCTGAAGCAGAATTACAATCTCGAAGCCGGCAAGGATTACGAGCCGGTATTCTCGGGCAAGCATGACAATTCGGTGCTCGGCGTCGCCAACAAGGATTATCCGGCCGCGGCGATCGCCAACGAAGTCATGCATCGCATGTTCGAGCGTGGCGTGGTGAAGAAGGATCAGATTGTCACCATCTACAAGTCGAAGACCTTTCCGACCACCGGTTACGGCATGGTCTACAATCTGAAGCCCGAGCTGGCGGCCAAGGTGAAGGAAGCGTTCTTCACCTTCCCCTGGGAGGGATCGGAGCTGGCGAAAGAATTCGGAAAGACCACGCCGCCGATGCAGAAATTCCTGCCGATCAACTACAAGGAGCATTGGGAGGCGGTGCGTGAGATCGACGCCGCGATGGGCATCAAATACGACTGCAAGGGTTGAGCGCGCCCATGCTGCGCATCGAGGGGCTGGTCAAGCGTTACAAGACCGGCGACATGGCGCTGAAGGGCGTCGATCTGGTGGTGCCGGCCGGTCAGGTGATTGGTCTGATCGGTCCCTCCGGTGCCGGCAAGTCGACGCTCATCCGCTGCATCAACCGGCTGGTTGAGCCAACGAAAGGCCAGATCTTTCTCGGCGAAAGGCAGATCACTGGCCTGGGTCGCGCAGAACTTCGCAGAATGCGCCGCCGCATGGGCATGATCTTCCAGGAATTCGCGCTGGTCGAACGCCTCACGGTCATGGAAAACGTACTCTCGGGACGGCTCGGATACGTGCCGTTCTGGCGAAGTTTCCTGCGCCGCTATCCGCCGCAGGATGTGCGCAACGCGTTCGCGACGCTGGATCGTGTCGGGCTTCTCGATCACGTCGATAAACGCGCCGATGCTCTGTCCGGCGGCCAGCGCCAGCGTGTCGGGATCGCGCGCGCGCTGCAGCAGGATCCCGAACTGCTGCTGATCGACGAGCCGACCGCGAGCCTTGATCCGAAGACGTCGCGCCAGATCATGCGGCTGATCGGCGAAATCTGCGCCGAACGCAATCTCGCTGCGGTGGTTAACATTCACGACGTGGCGCTGGCGCAGATGTTCCTGCCGCGCATCGTAGGCCTTCGCTCAGGATCGATCGTCTATGACGGACCGGCGGACGGGCTCACTCCCGATGTGCTCACCACCATCTACGGTGAGGAAGACTGGACGGCAGCGAAAGAGCAAAGCGAATACGAGGAAGCCGGCGCTGCTCCCGTCAAGTTGCCGGTTGCGGTTTGAGTTGCGATGACCGACCTCACAAATGCGGCGCGTTATCCGTCGGTGTGGCGGAAGGCGCCATTCATTGCGAATGGCGCCTTGCGCTGGGCGATCTATGGCGGCGCGTTGGTATATCTCGTGATTTTGATCGGCGCGATCGATGTGAACTGGGCGCGGCTGTCGGAAGGCGCAGTGCGCGGTGCGCGGCTTCTGGCGGGCTTCCTCCAGCCGAACTTCACCAGCCGTTGGAGCGACATCGCCCAGGGTATGCAGGAAAGCCTGACCATGACCGTGACCTCCACGGTGGTCGGTATCCTGATCTCGATCCCGATCGGAATCGGGGCGGCCCGAAACCTGTCGCCGATGCCGGTCTATCTCGCCTGCCGCGCGATCATCGCGGTCTCGCGCAGCTTTCAGGAAGTCATCATCGCGATCCTGTTCGTTGCGATGGTGGGATTTGGACCGTTCGCCGGGTTTCTCACGCTCTCCTTCGCGACTATCGGTTTTCTGGCAAAGCTCCTCGCTGAGGATATCGAGGATATCGATCCATCGCAGGCGGAAGCGATCCGCGCCACCGGAGCGTCGTGGTCGCAGCTCGTCAATTATGCGGTGCAGCCGCAGGTCATGCCGCGTCTGATCGGGCTGTCGCTCTATCGCATCGACATCAATTTTCGTGAATCCGCGGTGGTCGGCATCGTCGGTGCCGGCGGCATCGGGGCCACGCTCGAAACCTCTCTCAGTCGGTACGAATACGACACCGCGGCCGCCATCTTGATCATCATCATCGCGATCGTGATGGCGTGCGAATATTCCTCCGGCCTCATCCGGAAGTGGATCCAGTAATGCCGGTCACTCGCGACACCGCTGGGCTTCCGGAATGGCGCCGCACCACGCCCCGGCAGGATCTGGTGCGGTGGTTCGGCTGGCTGCTGCTGGTCGCACTGTTTATGTTCTGCTGGCAGGTGATGACCAAGGACACGATCTGGGCCTTTGTTCTCGATGCACCGAAACAGGCGGCCGACATCGGATCGCGCATGGTGCCGCCACGCTGGTCCTACCTGAACGAATTGTGGCGGCCGCTGTGGGATACGCTGGCGATCGCGACCCTGGGCACTTTGCTGGCGATCCTGATCGCGGTCCCGGTCGCGTTCATGGCGGCGCGCAACACGACACCAAGTGCGTTGCTGGTGCGTCCGGTAGCGCTCCTGATCATCGTGTCGTCGCGCTCGATCAATTCTCTCATCTGGGCGCTGCTGCTGGTGACGGTGCTGGGCCCCGGTGTGCTCGCCGGGATCGTGGCGATCGGCCTGCGCTCGATCGGCTTCATCGCGAAGCTTCTGTATGAAGCGATCGAGGAGATCGACGTGTCGCAGGTCGAGGCGATCGAGGCGACCGGAGCATCGCCCGCGCAGGTGATGGATTACGGGATCGTACCGCAGGTCATGCCGGCCTTTGCCGGCATCAGCGTGTTTCGCTGGGATATCAATATCCGCGAGTCGTCGGTGGTCGGACTGGTCGGGGCTGGGGGCATCGGACTCAATCTCGAGGCGTCGCTGTCGACCCTGGCCTGGACGCAGGTCAGCCTGCTGCTGCTCGTCATTCTCGCGACCGTGCTGATCAGCGAATGGGTATCTGCCAAGGTCCGGCATGCGATGATCTGAAGCCGCATCGCCCGCGACGCTGTGCCGCCGGTTCTCGGCTGAACCTCTTGCGTCGATGTACGTTGACCCCCGCTCCAAGCATCTTGGAAGTCGGAGGCTGCGTGGCGGGAAGAGCCGCTCTTTGGATTGCTATCTATCTTGCGCTTGTGCTGGCGCCGCTTGCGATCTTGTTGGCGGGACGTATGCCCCCGGGAAAGGCATTTCTCTGGGATTTTTCCATGGCGCTCGGCTTTGCCGGCATTGCCATGATTGCGGTCCAGTTTCTCCTCACTTCGCGATACAAACGCGCGAGCGCGCCGTTCGGGCTGGATATCATCTATCTGTTTCACCGCTATCTTGCGCTGATCGCCGTCACGCTCGTCCTCGCCCATTTTCTGATCCTCTGGTTCTTTTACCCGGACGCCCTGGGTGAGCTCGACCCGCGCAAGGCACGTTTCGAGTTGACGCTCGGCCGGGCGGCGCTTGTGCTGTTCTTGCTCGCGATCCTAACCTCGGAATTCCGCAAGTTTCTCCGGATCGAATACGGGTTGTGGCGTTACGCGCATGTGGTCTTTGCCACGTTTGGATTCGCCGCGGCGGTGGGCCATATCGCTGGCGTCGGCTATTACACCGAAGCGCCCGGCAAGCGGACGCTGTGGCTGGCGGTCACGCTGGTCTTTCTGCTGACCGTGGTGTGGATGCGCGTCGTCAAGCCATGGAGCCAGTTGCGCAAGCCCTATCGCGTTGTCGAAGTGCTGCCCGAGCGCAGTAACACCTGGACTCTCGCGCTGGAGCCGGACGGGCATGAAGGGCTGAAGCGCTTTCAGCCCGGCCAGTTCGCCTGGCTCACGTTGCGGAACTCCCCCTTCAGCCTGCGGGAGCATCCTTTCACCATCGCTTCGTCGCCCGAGATGCTGCCGCGCATCGAATTCGGCATTAAGGAGCTGGGCGATTTTACTGGCAGCATCGGAAGCGTGAAGACGGGCGAGCCCGTCTATCTCGATGCGCCGCATGGTATGTTCTCGATCGACCGCAACCCGGATGCGCCCGGCTTTGTCGGCATTGTGGGCGGGATCGGCATCACCCCGTTGATGAGCATGATGCGCAGCATGGCCGATCGGGGCGACAAGCGGCCGATCCTTCTATTTTACGCTAATAAGACCTGGGACGGGATCGTTTATCGCGAGGAGATTGAAAGGCTTGGGGATCGTCTTGACTTGACGCTCATCCATGTCCTGGAGAAGCCGCCGCCCGGATGGACCGGTGAGAAAGGCTTTGTCGATCGCGACATGCTGGCGCGACATCTTCCAAAGGCGAATGTGCGTGATCTGCACTATTTCCTGTGCGGACCGCCGCCAATGACAAAGGCCGCAGAGCAAGCGTTGCGGGATCTTGGCGTGCCGGTCTGGCGGATTCAGACCGAAATCTTCGAACTGGTCTAGGGGCTATGCGCAGAACAACCGCCTTGCTGCTTGCCTTGGGGACCGGCGCCATTGTTGTGACAATGGCGGCGGCATTCGCGTTGATCCAGTCAGGCGGATTTCTGATGTAGACGCGTATCGCGCGTCAGGAACTCCCGCGCGAGCGTGATATCCGCCTGCGATAGCCCATGTCCCGCGGGCAGGGTGCGGTGCTGGACCTGCGCCCCGCCGTTACGCAATTGTTCCGCAAGGTGTTCGGCATTGTCCGCCGGCACCATCGGGTCCATCGATCCCGACAGGATGAGGACCGACTTTCCCGCCAGATCAACCTCCGGAGGCTGCGACAGCGGTACCATGGCGCGGATCAGCACCGCGCCGGCAAGCGCCTCCGGACGCAGCAGCAGGGTCGCAGCGGCGATATTGGCGCCGTTCGAGAAGCCGAGCGCAATCGGCGCGGGGAGGTCGTAGGTTTCGCGCGCCTCGCCAATGAAATCGGCAAGTTCGTTGGCGCGCCGCTTCACGTCCTCCTCGTCGAAGACGCCTTCCGCCAGCCGGCGGAAGAAGCGCGGCATGCCGCCTTCCGACACCTTGCCGCGCGGCGACAACAACGCCGCCCCCGCCGCGACCATGCGGCCGAGATCGATCAGGTCGTTCTCGTCGCCGCCGGTGCCATGTAGCAGCAACAGCGGCGCGGCGTTGCTATCCGTGCCGGTTTCGAAGCGGTGGATGAAGGAGAGAGTGGCTGCTGGTGTGGTCATTACGGGCCTCGTACATCAAGAGGTTCTCCTCCCGTCATGAATGACGAGAGGAGGAGCGCTCGTCAGGCGATTTCAGGCAAAACCTGTTCGATCTCGCTACGCCGGCTCTCATAGGCTTGCGGCAGCTTGAGCGACTGTCCCAGGCTAGCCACTGGCTCATCGATGGCGAAGCCTGGCACATCGGTTGCGATCTCGAACAGGACGTGTCCCGGCTCGCGGAAATAGATCGAACGGAAGTAGTTGCGATCCCTCTGCTCCGTGGGGTGCAGACCGTGATTTTCGACCAGCTTCCTCGCCATCGCGCGTTCTTCGGCGTCGTCGGCGGAGCGGAACGCGATGTGGTGCACCGAGCCTCCGCCCATGCGGCCAGGCAGGAACCCGCCTGCTTCATGGATGTCGACGATGCCGCCGATCGCGGTGTCGCCAGCTTTGTACCGAACGAGTTGGCCTTCGCGTCCGACCTCGCTGAAGCCGAGCACGTCGGTCAGGATCGCACCCGTGGGCGCGGCTTCCTTCAGCAGCAGATTGACACTGTGAAAGCCACGGATCGCCGCATCCGCTGCGATGTCGCTGCCGCCCCAGTGCGGCTCCCTCTCGATACCCGGTACCCCGATCAGCGCAAGCCGCATCCCATCCGGATCGCGGAAGGACACCACGGTGTCACCGAAGCGTCGCGTCGGCGCGTCATGTGCCACGCCCTTCTCCACAAAGCGGTGCGTCCAATAGCCGATCGCGCCTTCCGGAACGCGGAAGACCGTCTCCTGCGTCTCGCCGATACCGAGCCGTCCCGGCGCGACATGTTCCCACGGAAAGAATGTGACAATCGTGCCGGGCGAACCGGTCTGGTCACCGAAATAGAAATGATAGGTGCCGGGATCGTCGAAATTCACCGTCTTCTTCACCAGGCGGAGCCCCAGCGTCCCGGTGTAGAAGTCGAGATTGCGACGCGCCGGTCCGGCGATTGCCGTGACGTGATGGATACCGTGTCTGCTGCTGGTCATGGCCAAGCCCTCCAATTGTTTCGAGGCGCCGGGTGCCGGCGTTCTGTCGAAGCCAGATTTATTGAGTTCTATAGAGTTACAAATAGCCCGATGACACAACACATTGGTTCCAAATCGGAACCGTTCATTCAAGCTTGCTTGACGCTGGCGGCTTGCTGATTTGCGCCGTTCTGCGGCGGGGGGCGGCATCGCCGCAACGCACAACCAAGGGCCGTAGTTAACTGTTTCCTAAAGGTTTTGATGCATTTTCACATCGAAATTAAGCGGTTTTCCTCCTTCTGAGCCCAACGCGATTGTTCCGTTTCTCGTTGGTCCTTCCCCGTCGGACTTCGTCGATTGGCCTCAGAAAGAGGACGAGCAGCGGAATCGTTCGCAGCGGAATTGTGCAATGACCTTGAATGCGACTGCGCAGGAAGCGCAGATTGAAATGCCCGGGACGGGGGAATGGCAAAACACTGCTCCCGCGCGTGGCGCGGTGGTGCCGACCCAGATCATCAGCTTCGCCATCGGCAACGACCAGTATGGCGTTGACATTATGGCGGTGCGCGAGATCAAGGGCTGGTCCGAGATCACGCATCTGCCGCGTCAGCCTGATGCGGTGCGCGGTGTGCTTAACCTGCGCGGCGCCATCGTTCCCATCATCGATCTGCGCTGCCGTTTCGGTCAGGGACTGACCGAAGCCTCACCGATCCATGTGGTCATCATCGTGCAAGTTGGCGTGCGTCAGGTGGGACTGCTCGCCGATCGCGTCCTCGACATCGTGTCATTCGATCAGGGGCAGGTTCAGCCGGTCCCGAAGATCGCACAGGCGTCGCGTATCGATTTTCTTTCCGGACTGGTCACCTTCGAAAGCGCCATGATCGCGCTGATTGATCTTCACAACCTCCTCTCTGTACCGGTCGGCGATTCCGAACGGCCGCAGGCAAACTAGGCTGGTTCTCCCATGTTCAAGATCCCGCAACTTTCCATTTCGACCAAGCTATACGGCCTTTTCGCCGCCATGACCCTCATCATCGCGGTGCTTGCCACCGTGTCGGTGTTGACTTCGCGATCGTTCATGGAGCGAGAGAAGGAAATCGAAACCGCTTCGATCGGCGCCCGCAACGTCGAACGAGTCAACAGTCTGATCTACGCAGTGGTGATGGAATCGCGCGGTATCTACATGTCGCCAAACAGCGAAGCTGCCAAGCGATTTGGCACAAACCTCCTCAGGTTCAATGACGAGATCGGCTCTGTCGTCAGCGAATGGCAAAAGCTGGTCGGCGCTGACGACCGCGAACAGTTCGATGCCTTCGCCAAACGTATTGCACAGTTTCAAGAATTCCGCCGCGAACTGGTCCGGCTGGCGGTCGAGGTCAATCCGGCTGCTGGCCGGGAATATGGAGACAACGAAGCCAACCGCTCGGTGCGAACGGCGCTGAACAAGGATCTCGAGAGTCTCGCAAAAATCTACGCGCAAAGCGCGGCGCGCGGCCACCAGATGATCGAAGCCGACATGCAGCGCATGACCATCGTGATGGCGGCGCTCGGTCTGCTGGGATTGCTGATCGCGGCCTTTGGCATCTTCACAATCTGGCGCGGTGTTGTGGGGCCGCTTAGCCGTCTGGTTGGCACCATGGGTGACCTCGCCCAAGGCAAGGTGGACATCGCGGTTCCCGATGAAGCCCGCGCCGATGAAGTCGGCAAGATGGCGCGTGCCGTCCTGGTCTTCCGCGATGCCGAAATCGAGAAGCGTCGGCTGGAGGGTGTAAGCGAGCAACAGCGGCGGCAGAGCGAAAGCGAGCGCGAACGCAATGCGCGTGAGCAGGAGCGAATTGCCGAAGAGCAGGCGGGCGTCGTCCGTGCGCTTGCAGGCGGCCTTGGTCAGGTCGCGTCAGGCGATCTGACGGTCCGACTGAACGAGGGTTTCACCGAGAGCTATTTGCAGCTTCGCGACGACTTCAACACGACCGTTGCGCAGTTGCAGGAGACGATGCGAGTCATCTCCGCGTCGACCCGCGACGTCACTAACACAGCGACGGAAATCGCAACTTCGACCGCGGATCTGTCTCAGCGCACCGAAGAGCAGGCAGCCAGTCTGGAACAGACCTCGGCTTCGATGGAGGAAATCTCCACCACTGTGAAGAAGAACGCCGAGAATGCACAGCAGGCCAATCAGTTTGCAATCGGGACGCAGGACGTCGCCGACCGCGGCAGCGCCGTGGTGGCGCAGGCCGTGGATGCAATGGCGCGGATCGAGGAAAGCTCGAAGCAGATTTCCGACATCATCGGTGTCATCGACGAAATCGCGCGACAGACCAACCTGCTGGCCTTGAATGCCGCAGTAGAAGCCGCACGGGCGGGAGAGGCCGGTCGCGGATTTGCGGTGATGGCGTCGGAAGTTCGCAGCCTTGCACAGCGCTCGTCGCAGGCAGCCAAGGATATCAAGGATCTGATCGGCAACTCCTCGAGCCAGGTGCAGGAGGGTGTCGAATTGGTGAACAAGGCTGGTGCCGCCCTTGCAGAGATCGTCGCGTCGATCCGGCAGGTCGCCGAGATCGTCTCGGACATTGCTGTCGCGAGCGGCGAGCAATCGACCGGTATCGGGCAGGTCAATATCGCCCTCAGCCAGATGGATGAGGTGACGCAACAGAATTCGGCGCTGGTGGAGCAGAATGCATCCGCTGCAAAGGCACTGGAAGAGCAGTCGCAGATGATGACCGAAAGCGTCAGCAAGTTCCGCGTCGGAAACGATATGCCTCAGCCAAGTGCGCGCACGTCAGCCGCCTCCCCGCGCGGACATGTTTCGAAATCCGGCCACCGGCCGGCCGGACGTCCAGCTGCTGCAATGACACGCGGCAACACCGCGCTTGCGAAGTCACCCGACCAGGAATGGGAAGAGTTCTAGGACTATCATGGTGCGGAAATCTCAAAATGCCGCGGTTGCGATTGGATCGATGGAAGCGGCCATTCCGGACGCGCCGCGGGAGTTCGTCTTCTCGGATGCGGATTTCCGCAGCCTGGTAGCACTGGCGCGCGAGCACGCCGGAATCGCATTGTCCGACAGCAAGCGCAACCTCGTCTACACGCGGGTTTCGCGCAGATTACGCGCCTTGGGTTTTACGGCCTTTAGGCAGTACCGCGACTATCTCGCCGAAAACAATGCCGAGCTGGAAAGCTTCATCAACGCGATCTCAACGAATCTCACGAAGTTCTTCCGCGAGGCGCACCACTTCGACCATCTCCGGAGCCAGGTCGTCGTACCGTTCCTGAAAGGCGGCCAGCGAGGCGATGGTCGATTCCGCATATGGTCGGCAGGCTGCTCGACGGGCGAGGAGCCCTATACGATTGCATCCGTAGTGCGGCATGAAATGCCGAAGGGGTCACGGCACGATATCCGTATTCTTGCAACTGATATCGATACCGACGTGCTCGCCAAGGCCGCCAGGGGAATCTATCCGAGCGCTGGCTTCGATAGCGTCCCGCGCGTCTACCGCGACTATTTTGAGCCAACCAACGACGGCCGCAATGCCGACAGTCTGATGGCAACCGAAGAACTCCGGTCGCTGATCGTATTCCGCCGGCTTAACCTGATGGATCCCTGGCCCTTTCGTGGAAAATTCGACGCGATCTTCTGCCGCAACGTCATGATCTATTTCGACAATGCGACCAAGACTGCGCTGATCGACAGATTCATCCAGAGCATCAAGCCGGGCGGCTTTCTTTACATAGGTCATTCAGAATCGTTTCACGGGACGCATCCCGAGCTGCAGCTTATCGGCCGCACGACCTACCGGAGGAAGGCATGAGCGCAGCCGTAGCAGCCCGAACTGTCGATAGTGGACGGATCGAGGCGGGGGCCGCCGGCACCCGCCGATTTTATGACGCGTCGGCCGGGACATGGATGGTTAAGGTTTTTCCGGGAGAATTTTACGTGACCGGGGACGCCGACGAGACCTTGGTTACGGTGCTGGGCTCCTGTGTGGCGGCGTGCATTCGCGATCCGCGTCTCGGAATCGGCGGTATGAACCATTTTATGCTGCCGCAGGGGCGTACCGGCGGCTGGGGCCGCGATCCCGAGTCAACTCGATTCGGCAATTTCGCGATGGAAAAGCTGATCAACGAGCTGATGAAAATGGGATGCTCGCGCGAGCATCTTGAAATCAAGGTCTTTGGTGGCGGCAACGTGACCGAGAGCAATATTGCGGTTGGAAGCGACAACGCGCAATTCGCGCTGCGGTACCTCGAGGCTGAAAGACTTCGATGTGTCGCTCAGGATCTCGGCGGACGGTTCCCGCGCCGCATTCATTATTCTCCGGCCACAGGCCGCGTTGTGCGACGTCTTCTTGGCCGCGACGCGACTGGCGCTGTCGCTCGGGACGAGCTGGAGCACTCAAAGCGTCTGTCGACGCGGGCGCCAGCCGGCGAGATTGAACTTTTTGACAATTAGGGGCGGGTGATGGGTAGACCGGTACGAGTTTTGATCGTGGACGATTCAGCGCTGATTCGGCAGTTGCTGACCACCTTGTTGTCCTCCGATCCTGAGATTGAAGTTGTCGGCACTGCCGACGATCCCTACGCCGCGCGCGATCAAATCAAGGCACTGAACCCTGACGTTGTGACGCTCGATGTAGAGATGCCGCACATGGATGGCATCACGTTTCTGCGCAAGATCATGACATTGCGCCCGATGCCGGTGATCATGGTCTCGACATTGACGCAAGCCGGTGCCGATATCACGCTCGAAGCGCTTGAAATCGGCGCGGTGGATTTCATTGCCAAGCCATCCGCTGACGCTGCCCACGCACTACCGGCGCTGGCGAGTGAATTGCAGGCCAAGGTAAAGGCCGCCGCTCGCACCCGCATGTCCGCTCGGGCTGCAATGACTGCTCCCGCAGCCAAGAAAGCGGTCCGCTCGGTCCGACCCAATGGCAAGATCGTTGCGATCGGCGCATCGACAGGCGGGGTCGAGGCGCTGAAAACCGTTTTGATGAACCTGCCGCCGGACTGCCCGCCCATCGTGATCACCCAACATATGCCGCCGCGTTTCACCGCCGCGTTCGCGCAGCGTCTGAACCGCGAATGCCCGATGGCTGTCTCCGAAGCGGCGGATGGTGACGTTATCGAGCAGGGCCATGTCTATATCGCGCCGGGCTCCCATCACTTGCAGGTCGTGAAGGCTGCGGTCGGTTATCGCTGTGCCCTTGATGACGGTCCGCCGACCAGCGGTCATCGGCCGTCGGTCGACGTACTGTTTCGGTCGGTCGCGCGTGTCGTTGGCCGATCGGCGATCGGCGTTATTCTGACCGGTATGGGCAAAGACGGAGCCGATGGCCTGCTCGAGCTGCGCAAGGCCGGCGGACTGACGGTCGGCCAGGACGAAGCATCGTCGCTGATCTACGGGATGCCGCAGGTGGCGTTCGAACGCGGCGCGGTGATGCGTCAATGCTCGTTGAACCAGGTCGCTGACGCAATTCTCGACGCTTACGAGGGCAAGATGGGATCGCCGGCATCTCAGCGTATGGCGCAGGCCGGCTGACACGGAAAATTTGCAATGATGATTTTAGAGATGAATTGAGGGGATCGTTATGAAACTGCCGAAGGTGCTCGATCTGACCGCCGCCATCACGCTTCACGAATCGATTTTGCGGGAAGCGCAGGCCGCGGGTGGCGTGCGGGTGGACGCGTCCGAGGTTGAGGTGCTGACGCTGCCGTGTCTTCAGATATTGCTGGCTGCCAAGCGGGACACCAAGGTCTGGATCGATCAGCCATCGGACGCCTTTATGCAGGCATTCGCCGATCTCGGGTTCGACTGGAGCCACGGTATGCAAGAAGTGCCAGAACCTGCCGTCGAGGCTCCGGTGGAAGCATCGTTGCCGCATGGTGATCAGAGCGTCCCCGCCGTGGATATCATCGAGGAGTCAGCCTCTGCCATCGGCAACCTGCGGATCCTCACCATCGACGATTCCAAGACCATGCGAGACATGCTGATGCTGACCCTGGTCGATGCCGGGTTCGACGTGATTCAGGCTGTCGACGGCAAGGATGGCATCGACATGCTCGAGCGCGAGAATGTTGATGTCGTCATCACCGACATCAACATGCCCCGCATGGACGGATACGAAGTCGTGCGCCAGCTGCGGGCGCGCCCCGAGCACAAGACAACCCCGATTCTCGTCCTCACCACCGAAAGCGAGGCCGAAAAGAAGAATATCGCACGCGCAGCCGGCGCCACGGGCTGGTTGGTGAAGCCGTTCGATCCGGAGCGGCTGATCGCTACCGTTCGCAAGGTGGCCTGCTAGGAAAGGACGACGCCGATGGCGAGTTTCGATCAACTCAAGCAGACCTTCTTCGACGAGTGCGCGGAAGGGATGCAACTGATAGAGCAGGGCCTGAGCGATATGCGCGAAGGCCTCGGCTCCGACGATACCGTCAATGCCGTGTTCCGTGCGGTGCATTCGGTGAAGGGTGGGGCCGGCATTTTCGGCTTTGAGGCATTGGTTGGTTTCGCCCACGTGTTTGAGACCACACTGGATGCCGTCCGGCGCGGCGATCTGGCCGCCACCACCGAGGTGATCGACGTCCTGTTGGCATCGAGCGACGTGTTGACCGACCTCGTGCAGATTACCCGCGCGGGAGACCCGATTCCGTCTGGTTTCGGCGACGATTGCCGTGCGTCGCTTGAAGGTTTGCTTGGCAAGGATTCCTCCGGCGAAGAGGAAGCCCCCGCGGATTTCGAGGGCCTGGATTTTGTGCCGGTACGTGTGGATGGCGATAATGCCGACAACGACGAGATGTCGGATTTCGACGGCATCGACTTCACACCGGTGATGGCAGACCTCGCTTCAGAGGAGCCGGCCTCGCGGTCTTTCGAAATCGCGTTTTCTCCCAATGCCGACATGCTCAAGAATGGCAGCGATCCGCTGCTGGTGGTACGGCAATTGCGTCAGCTGGGGGAGCTCGATCTTTCGGCGAACTGCGAGCGGTTACCGGATCTGACGTCGTTGCGGCCGGAAATCGCCTATCTCAGCTGGAACGGGACGCTACGCACCGATGCGACGCGCGAACAGCTCAGCGACATCTTCGATTTCGTGGGAGACTGCGAGATTGCCATCACTGAAGTTGGGGCTAGCCCGGCCGAACCGATAGCGGCTGACGGCCTGCCCGAACAGCTCCCGGTGCTCGACGTGGCACCGCCGGTGGTGCCCGCCGCGGCACCGGCGCCGGTTCAGGCGTTGGATCCTGTCGATCCGACGCCGCAGCCGGTCAAAGCGATGGCTCCCGTGCCAAGCGATCAGGTATCGACCACGGCTGCCCCGTCAGCGGACCGGCCTGCACGGTCGAGCAAACCGGCGGCGACCACAACCCGGATCGAGCTGGAGAAGATCGACCGCGTTGTCAACATGGTCGGAGAACTCGTGATTGCGCAGGCCATGCTCGGTCAGATCGTTCACGATCTTCCCGAGGGCGTGAGCGACCGGCTGTCGCAAATTCTCGACGAAGTCGTGCATCATACCCGCGAGTTGAAAGACGGCCTGATGTCGATGCGCGCGCAAGCGGTCGGCACCGTGTTCCAGCGGATGCCACGACTCGTCCGCGAGACTGCCGTGAAGGTCGGAAAGAAAATTCGCCTCGAACTCTCGGGTGAAACGACCGAGGTCGACCGCTCCATTATCGAGCGGCTGACCGATCCGTTGACGCATATCATCCGCAATTCAGTCGATCACGGTATTGAACTGCCCGAGGTCCGTGTCGCCGCCGGAAAGAACGAGGAGGGCGTTATTCGCCTCTCCGCCGACCACCGTGGTGGACGGATCGTAATCGAAGTCAGTGACGATGGCGGTGGCATCAACACCGAAAAGGTCCTGCAGAAGGCGCGCGAGAAGGGCCTTGTAAGCGCGGACGCGCAGCTCAGCGACGACGAGATCAACAACCTGGTCATGATGCCGGGATTCTCGACTGCCGATGTCATCTCCGACATCTCCGGCCGCGGCGTCGGAATGGATGTGGTGAAAACCAACATCCAGGAGATCGGCGGCCGGCTTTCCATGCAGTCGGTCCGCGGCAAGGGTACGACCATCCAGTTCTCGTTGCCGCTGACCCTTGCGGTGATGGACGGCATGGTCTTCAAGGTCGGCCGCGAAACCTATGTCATGCCGATGTCGATGATCGTGGAATGCCTGCGGCCGCCGCGCTCCAGCATCAACAACCTGGTCGGGACCCGCGGCATGCTGCAATTGCGTGGTGATCTGGTTCCGCTGGTCTATCTCGGCGATCTGCTTCATATCGGCTCGTCGGCCGATCTCTCCGGCGAATGCGTCGTGATCATCACCGATGCCGGCGATGGCACCAGGCTCGGGCTGGTGGCAGACGAACTGTGCGGACATCAGCAGGTCGTGGTCAAGAGTATCGAGGAAAGCTACGGCCCTGTCCCAGGGGTCGCGGCTGCCACCATCCTCGGTAATGGAAGTGTTGCGCTGATTCTCGACGTCGAGAAGCTCTCCGATCTTGCGGTAGAGACGTCTTCGCCGGCCGCTGCGCAAAAAGGAAATGCATTCGCGAAAGTTGCATGACATTGGGCTACGAGCAGGGCCGACCCAGTGTCGTCCGTCGAGTTGAGGAGAAAGAAAATGCCAAATGCGGTGGCGCTTAAGGTCCTGGTGGTCGATGATCAGGAAAGCGTACGGAAGATGACGGCGCTGATCTTGGAACAGATCGGCATCCGCCTCATCCATGAGGCCGAGAACGGGAAGAAGGCGATGGAAATCGCCTCGCTGCAGCCGATCGACCTGATCCTGTCGGACTATTACATGGACGAGATGGACGGCCTCGACCTCCTGCGCGCTGTGCGCGGTCATCCAGTGGTGCGGCGGGTCCCGTTCATTCTGCTGACCGGCCGGGGCGATCGCGAACTCGTGGTCAAGGCTGCGCAGGCTGGGGTCAACAACTATCTGATCAAGCCCTTCACCGCGCAGGTGCTGCGTCAGAAAATCGAACAGGTTATGGGAAAGCTGTCGTAAATGAGTGCCGGTGCTGCGTTGGGTGTCGGGCCGGACGTCCAGCCGGCGGGTACCGCCGCGCCGGATGGCGCGCTATCGGAAATCGCGGCTTTGCTCGGCGTTCTCGCGACGCTGTTTCTCGACAATGTTCGCGAACTGGAGGATACGGTTGCCCGCGTGACCGATATTGTAACGCGCGACGGGAGGCCCGATCGCGAGTTGATTGTGACGCTGCAAAGCTTCGATCGGCTCAAGCAGGAATTCGAAGCCTTGAGCGGCGCGCTGGCGCGTTATGCGGATTCGACCAATTTGCTTCCTGCGGCGGGCGATGGACCGCGAGTCCCGTTCGGGCGCGATGTAATTCACGACATCACACTCGCCGACCTGAAGGAGCGCTTTCTGGACCGCCTGGAAAATGGCCTCGGAACGGTATTCCAGCCATTGCCGGAGCCGTCGGAATCCGAGCTCGAGGTCGACGTCGTCTTCTAGGATGGCGGACTGGAGGCGCGCTTCGCCTTATCCGCTCTTGCCGGCCAGGCTGCGATTTGCGCGCTCCAGCATGCGGTGAAGGCCGCTGGTCATTTCCGGCACCTGCTCTGGACCAAGCTTGCGATAGGCATCCTGCTTGGCCAGCAGGAGTGCGTCCATGTGGCACTGGACCACTTCGGCATCGTAAGGCGCGCCGTTTTTGACGGTGTCGAGCACCCTGCACAGATTATCGGAAATGAAACTGAGCAGACTGAGACCCATGGTTGAGCCGGTGTCCCGCAACTGGCGGCAGCGCCGATAAATGACCTCGACCTGCGCCGGTTCCGCTTGTCCCCCCTCTACGGCGTAGAGCGCTTTCATCAGTTCCTGCACTTCGTGTTCGACCCAGTCCACATACTCGGTTCTGAAGTCCTCGATCTGCGAATCGGCCTGCTGGATCGCGATCTCGCGCGGGACGCCGCCCGGACGCTGCGCCAGTTCCTGAAACCGGGTCTTGACCGCAAAGATGCGCACATTCGGCGGGGTGTTGTCGGTCATTCGTTCTGTCCCGCGCGCGCGGCCTGAAACAGGCTATCGATATCGTCCTGTTCCAGATTGGGTTCGGTCGCGTCCGAGACCTCTATGGTCTTGTCGCTGGCCCGGCGGCCGACGCCGGTGGGGTAACCCTCGATCTTGAAGCGCCGATCGGGTCCGAAATAGGTCGGGCAATCGATGAACTGACGCCGGTCGAATGCGATCCAGACCAGGCGGTCATAAAGCGTCGTCGGCGACATCGGCTTGGCCACCACCATGCTGGCGCCGGCGTCGCGAGCTTCCTTCACGGTTGATTGCTGGGCGTCACTGGTCATGATCAGGATCGGCAGGGTACGGTTCTCGTTATCCGGGTTGCGGCGGATCGCCAGCGTTACGGCAAGGCCGTCCTGCGGCGGAAGCTTGGCATCGAGGATCAGAATATCGATCTTTTGTTGCATTAATGCGGAGAGGACGTCGGCCGCATCTGCAGCCTCCAAAATGCGGTTCGCGCCAAAGCCGCGTAGCATCCCGTAGACAACCCGGCGTGTGTAGGTCCCTGGATCCGCGATCAAAATCGTGAGGTCGCGCAGGTTGACCGAGGCGGTCTTCAGTGATCGTGACTTTTGTTCGGCGGCTTGCACGATAATCACTCGAGGCGTCGGCGTCGGACGCGTCATACGCGATGGTCCAGCGATATTAATCGCCGATTGAGGATAACGGGTGGTTAACAGCGGAGCTGATCGCTGCACCGGCAGTGCCCCGCTTTTGAGGCTGCGGTGCGGTGACGGCCCTGAGCGGGCGCCGGTCAGGCGTTCCAATGCCGGGCGCAGTGAACTAGAACGCTCGCCGGGGAGCATTTCATGGCAGCCAATCGTGACTTTTCGACCGCAACCAGAATCGTGCGCAGGAGCGGCCGAAGCGCGCAAACCGTCACAGCCGATATCTGCGTGGTCGGCGCCGGGATCGCCGGCGTGTCGGCGGCTCTGGAGGCCGCGGCTCTCGGCCGCAAGGTCGTAATTGCAGACAGCCTGCCGGCGCTCGGGGGGCAGGCGGTGAATTCCATCATCGGCACGTTCTGCGGTCTGTTCGCCAATGGCTATGACGGTCCCCAGGTCACCCACGGCATCGCCGACGGCATTCTCCGCGATCTCGGTGCGCAGGGCGCGCTGCATTATTTGCGCGGTGGTCCGTCCAACACCACCGTCGTGATGTATGACGAGATCGCGCTGTCGCGCTGGATCGAAGAGGCGATTCGAAAGGCCAATATCACGGTGTTGCTCGGAGCGGTGATGCGGCAGGTGGTGCGGGATGGTGGCCGCGTGCGTTCGGTTGAATTTGCGACCCGGTACGGAGACGTCACGGTCGCGGCGACCGGTTTTGTCGATGCCAGCGGCGATGCGGCGCTGACCTTTGA